>NZ_JBWKYN010000090.1:0-23417 GCF_059423785.1 Arcicella sp. GW458-12-2-14-TSB2
TTGTATAGTACAGTTCATTTTTTAAGGTAATTAATAAGATTAAAAAGATTTTTGACAAAAAATAGAAGGAGTGAAAATTTTATCTTTCCATAATTATGGAAAGATGAGGTGTTAAGAGGTAAGATAGTTGTGTTAGAGAATACTCAATTGAAGTTTTTAAAGAAGGGTAGAACTATTTTCCACATGTAATAAAGTTTGTACGATAAAGCATACTAATATTGTTGCGTATCAGGATGGAATGTCTTCCAACTATGCCAAAACTCCTGATAAGCATTAACTTTAGTAAGAGGGTTTCCTTGTCCTTTGTCTAAATATTCTCCTTTTAAATTAAAATGTGCTTTGTCAAGTATCAATGTGTCGTTCTTTACCGTAAATTTTGGACTATTTGCTGGTGCCTTAAATGCAAAGAAGCTCTTGTCGTCTTTAGCTAACACCAATACGATAGGTTGTTGTGCGATAGTAGTTTGGATAATCCGTTCCTTCTTTAAACGATTCCAATCAAAAGCTTTACTTTCATTGGCTACTTGAATGCCCACTACCCATGATTTATTTTTCCATGATAATGAATCAGTACCAGTAAGTTTTTTCCTTGATTTCCCAGATTCATATTTGGCTGTACTATCATACTCTTCTTTATAGCGCAAATCGGGTTGCATGATTTTGCTATTTGGATACATTTTTAGCCAAGTATCTAATGACACTTGTTGAGCAGCTAGTTCGGGTAACATTGTGCCTTTTAGCGGTCCAGTAATGGCTTCACCATTGGCTTGACGCCACCAACTTTTGGTCGTTTTGTCTTCAAACATGGCATTGAAATGATCCATGCCCACTAATCTGAATGTTTCTGGTTTTCCATTAACGGTAGGCTCAAAAACTCGTCCAGTTCTACAAACAGAGCAATAAGTAACCATGATAGGTTTGCCACCAAGCGTATCACGCACTTGGTGATGGTATGTAATCAATGAGATAGGATAAGCTTTGGCCTCGCCATTCAATGCTACACCGATAATTACCCTATCTGTTTTAATTTTATTTTCATTGGCAGATTTCATACTCAGGTGCTCAGTCTGTGCAAACATCGCATCGGCAGCCATTTTGAAATTAAAGGCATAGCATACTCCAGAGGCTATTAAAATAATGGCGATAGGCAACCATTTTGAAGATTTAAATGCTGATGCAATACCAATACTTATCATTAGTCCAAAGCATATTCTGAATATCCATCGCCATGAATATAAAAAATAAGCGATATCGATGCTTCGCATTTGCTGACTACCCGGCATTGGCATAATGAAATAGACATTCAATATTTCAAAAATAATAAGACCTAAAATGCCTAAATAGAAGAGCTTTTTCATTACAATTTGTGTCTATGAGGGTTAGTGTTTTATCTTGAATATGTTTGATAAGCCATTTAAGTAAAAACTCTACGTATCAAGTTGATATGTAGAGTTTGAAATATTAACCATTTATAAATACTTAGTATCTTGAATTAGATTGAGTTTTGTAAAACTTTACACGTCAAAAAACGTGTAAAGTTTGTAATATGCCCAATTCTAATATGTGAATGTCTTTAGTTTAGAGAAAAACAAAAAAGTAAATTATTTTATAATTATTTTGACTTTATTGATACGACAAATATAAGGAGTATTTTTAATAAATTCCAAATAAGTGGAAAAATTTTCCACTCAATTAAATATTTTTTAATATTTATGTCTATTATTAGGCTTTTTGAGCTTTTTTAAAGCTTTACAATGTAGTAAAATGTTTAAATTCAATCATTTGATAGCGTTACATCGATTATGTTTTTGAAAGTTACTAAAAAATCAAACTCCTAAAATTTCCATTTTAATGGAAATTTTAGGAGTTTGATAATAATTGAGTACTTCTAGCTAGGAGAAGAATTGGCATACCCAGTTTCCTCTGCTATTTTTTTAGCCCTTGCCTGATACATCTCTGGAGCATTTGGTGCAAAAGTACCTAAGCCATCCACATAACGATTAAACATGCAAAAAGCCGCACTTATTAAAACAGTATCATGAATCTCAATATCCGTAGCACCCAACTCACGAGCTGTTTCAACTTGGGCGAGGCTCACATGCTTACCACCTTGCTGAACACTTTTAGCAATACTTAGTAATGCCTTTAATTTATCCGAGATAGGAGCAGTAAGATAATCAGCTTTTACTTTGTCAACCAATGTATTATCAGTGGCGTAATACTGGGCTACTGCTCCATGAATATTCTGACAGAAAAAGCAATCGTTTAATGATGATACAAAAGTGGCAATTAGTTCTCGTTCTCCTTTGGTCAATCCTTCATCTGTTCTGAGTAAGGTTTCTGCCAAGGTATTTAGGGGACTAGCAGTGAAGGGTCTGAAAGCCATTAAGCCACGTATTCCCGGTAATTCTTCGGTTAAGGTAATATGTGCCATATGTTAAGATTTTGTAGGTAAAACATATCCTAAAGTTCCCATGCGCTCGCCCATTTGTGCATAAACTGTTGAATCAGTAGGGGTAAGCGTAGCTAGTCCATCTACATAGCGATTAAACATACAAAAAGTGGCTGCGATTAAAACTGTATCATGAATGTCTCGGTCATTTGCTCCCGCTGAACGTGCCAACTGTATATCTTCTTCACTGACGGTTCTAGCATCAGCTTGTACTTTTCCTGCTATTGTTAACAATGCTTTTATTTTATCCGAAATAGGTGCATTTTGATAGTCTTCCAATACCAAATCGACCGTATTTGCTTCGTCTTGATATAAATATCTTGCTGCTGCGGCATGACTACATGAACAAAAAGTACAGGTATTTTTATTAGAAACATACGTAGCAATCAATTCTCTTTCTGCTGGGCTTAATGGAGAGTCTTCTCGCAATAAGATTTGTGCTAATTGATAGAGGGGTTTCCCTGTATCGGGACGATACATTACTAGACTTCTAATACCCGGAACGTTTTCTGGAAGCTGAATATGTGGCATAACGTGATTAATAATTGGATAAATTATGAGTTAGATTTTACAATAGTTAATGATGCTCCATCACAAAAGATTTATGCTCTAGTATCTTTACTAAAATATACTACAGTTAAAGCAATGAGGAAAGTAATCGAAAAAGCGAGGAGGGCATTTCCAATGCCACCAAAGGCTGTTACTAAACTTCCTACAAAAAATACGGCTGTAGCAGTGAAAAACCTGCCAATATTAAAACAGAAACCTGTAGCGGTGGCACGAATTGTTGTTGAAAAAAGAGCAGGAATATAACTTGATAATGAACCTTGGCTTATCCCAAAGAATAAAGAAAGCAAAGCCGTTTCAAGATAAATAATGGGAGAAAAGTGGGCATTTGTTGTAAACAACAGTAAGCAAGCCAAAAAACACCCCGAGAAAGTAAGTATCAGGGTATTGCTAGAGCCCAATTTTTTGATTAACAATCCAGAAATCATCCCACCGACAATACCACCAATACCCAAAAGCATCATGATGAGACCACGTTCTTTTTGCCCGTCTGAAGAAGTGCCGATTAATAAACTTTGAACCCATGTAGGCAACCAAGAGAAAATAGCCCATAGCCCAATTAAGACCGCACCAAAAATCAATGAGCCAATGAGTAACTTAGAACCATTGGTTTCAGAGAAAATACTTTCTTTATGTTGGTTTTTGTTGCTCTCTTCTGATTGCCAAGAGGAAGATTCTGGTAAGAAATATATAATGATAAAAGACAGTGAAATAGGAATAATACCTAACCAAAAGGATTGACGCCAACTGTTAAAAATTACATTCAATCCTCCCGTAAGTACGATACCAATGGGAAAAGAGACCGCTAAAATCCCTAATGCTACTGGACGAGTATCAGCATCCCAAATTTCTGAAATATAGACAGTAGTAAGCAACAACACACCGCCTACTCCTAAGCCTGTAAAGAAACGATATACCAAAAGGCTTTCCCAATTGCCTACAAAAACAGTCATTAAAGTAAACAATCCATAAATGCCTGCTGAAAAAGCTAAGGTTTTGATTCGACCTACTTTATCACTAACAACGCCTAATGTTAAGCCTCCGAACATCCAGCCAAATATAAACGAGGCATTTAAATAAGCGCCTATTTTCCCTAATTCATCTGCCGTAGGTGTTTTACCTAATAATTCTGGAATGGCAACAGGTAAATTAACAGATATTAATGTTGCTACTGTGCCACCCAAGAGGTAACAAAACATGCAAAGCCCAAAGGCTAAAGTGTTACGTGACTGTGTTTTAGGGTTAGTTATTGCAATTGCCATCTGAATAGTTAAAAGGGTTTTGTTAATACTACCATTAAAGGTTCATCGTTTTTGAATCACAAACAGGAATGGTATTATACTGATTTGAGAAAGGCGTTTTCTTAAGATTAATTTTCGTAATAACATTACTGCCTTCTTTTATCTGAATAAACTGGTTGGGTTTAATATTTTTAAAAACCTGTTTCTTGCCAGTACTAGCCCAAGTGATTTCTACTTCATCTATTAAGTCACTTTGTCCAATACCAATATCTCTTCTTAGGGGTGATGCACCAAAACTTCCGCCCGAATTGACATCTCTGTGAATGACTCTTTTTACGCCTTTTTCTCTAAAGCTAATTTTTAGGCGTGTACCTATTGCCGAGCGATTGGTTTCCTCACCTTCTAATCGGATATTAATCCAGCGGTTATTATTTTGACCGGGATTGAGATAAAGAGAATTATTATAAGAATCGCCGACATAAGCACCCCCTACTTCAATAAAAATATCACTGTCGCCATCATTGTCAAAGTCTGTAAAAGCCACTCCGTGTCCTTTTTGAAGATTGCCCACTCTGCCACTTACAGTTACATCTGCAAATGTGCCATCACCCATATTTCTAAAAAGACGATTAGGAACCAGCGATTTATAATCAGGGTTTCCCGTTCCTAAATACATATCTAGGTAGCCGTCATTATCAATGTCTCCGAAGTTTGCGCCCATTGCGAAAACAGATTTATTTAAACCTGCTTGCTTAAACACATTAGTAAATGTGCCATCATGATTGTTGTGGTATAAATACATTTTACTGGCTTGGTTCGGCATCCCCAAGGCTTCCGTTGCCGCTGAATAGGCAAGAGATTTATCAAATTGATAGCCACAAACAAAGATGTCTTGCCAACCGTCATTGTCATAATCCCAAAACCACGTCGGGAAGGTACTTACATGTACATCTGCTAATCCTGCTTTTTCAGTGACATTTTCAAACTGAGGAATATTATTGTTTATTCCTTTGTTTCTGAGCAATGTTCTTTTTCCTTGAATGCCAGAAAGAACGATATCTTGTAAACCGTCATTATCATAGTCGGCAGCACTAACGCCTTTTATAAAATCTGTAATCAGGCAATTTGCCTGAGAAGCGACTTCTGTAAAAGTTCCATTTTTATTACTGATAAATAATTCACAAGGATTGTATTCCTCAAGTCCGCCGTGTTCATTACCAATGAATAAATCTAACCAACCATCATTATTGAAATCTCTCCATACGCCTGTTTGTGTAGGATGTTCTGAAAAAAGACCACTTTGAACAGTAACGTCGGTAAAAGTATTATCACCATTATTTCTCAGTAATGAATTGGCTTGTTTACCAAATTTTCCCATCCAAGCACCTCTAAACACGAAAATATCAACAAAACCATCGTTGTTGTAGTCAGCCTGAATCATATTCAAACCACCTTTAAAACGCCCTAAATCAGAGATAACTGAGCAATCAGTAAAACTACCTTTAGTATCATTTCTAAAGTAGTGCATCGCACCTGTTAGTCCCCAGTCAGATGTAATAATATCTAAGTATCCGTCATTATTAAAGTCATCCACTATCACCCCTCCAGCCATATTTCGCTTATTAAGGCCTATATTAGGTGCAACATCTGTGAATGGTTTAATCTCATAGCCCGAATTGTCTTTATCAAGATTTGGAATAAGCCACTGGCTAGGAACCTGTGCGGGATATTCACCAAGAGTCATATAAGCAATATTTAATAACCATCTCGATTCATAATCTTCTGGATTTTGTTGAAGTAGTTTTTCATATATTTCAATGGCTTTTTGTGAACCTGTTTTGTTCTGATGTACTCCGTTGTCCTTAATAGGCATAATACAAGACTCTGCTGAATGATTGGTAATACAGTTTTGACGTTCGCCCATTCTTAAATATGAAATAGCATAGCTTTTCATCACATCAGCGAAATGTCTGTGTTCAGCGTCTGTTTTTTCCAATATTTGTTCAAAAGCTTTTATGGCTTCTTCCTCCTTTCCAAGTTTTAGAAAACCATTTGCTCTAAAAAAATTTGCACGCATTCTCATACCTATATCAGTACTTTTTCTTGAGACAGAATCAAAAAAGGCAAATTCAGCCTCAGGGCAAAATGAGTTTTCACCTACATAAAATTTATCATAGGTAGCCGCTAAATGTTTTACCATTTGGTCATTTGAATTTGAAACCAACCCACAGGATTGTCCAATGTATAAAGCCAGACATAGGCAAGAGTATTTTAAAAATTTAGAGTTCATAATTTTAACAAGGTTTTTAATAGTTATAGTTGTAAATAGGATTTAGAGGAAGAGAGAATCTGTAAGCTATCTAAATAGTTCATCAAATGTCAGTGAAACATAGTATAAACCACCTACTGCGGGCGAACCGTAAGCTTGTACGATATAGTTATTCGTCAAATTGTTCGCCCCTAATTTTACGGTAGTTTTTAAGGCAGGTACACGATAATTCACTTGTGCGTCTATCAAGCTATAAGCAGGAACATTACCAGGACGGTTTTCATTAAATGTGCCGTACCAGTCAAATGATTCTTGCCAGTGCCATGCTACACTGAACCCTAGGCGGTCAGTAATTTTTGAATTGCTAAGGGTTAAGTTAGTCTTCCAACGAGGCGTATTGAAGGCTGGAATATTATTAGGGTTGGCATCCATAATGTTGAAGTCAGACCATGTAGTGTTGAAACCAACACGATAGTTATCAGGTAAAAAGTAAGTTAATCCCAAAGAAACGCCTTGTGAACTTACTTTGTCAGCAGCATTGGTATAAAGTTGGAAAGCCTGAGTTTTTCCTCCCAAAATATCTTGTGCCGCTGCTGAATTAATCGTTCCGTCTGAATTTAAAACATTACTACTTGGGCGAATTACTACTTGATTAATCAAGAAATCAGTAAACGTACTTCTGTAATAGTTTACATCAATTAAGAATTTCTGAGCCAATAATCCTTTGTAACCTATTTCAAAACTCTGTGTTTGTTCAGGTTTGATATATGGTACATTTGATTTTACAAGTTTGCTTTTATTGTTTTCAACGGCCGTAGGGAAAGCAACACCTTTCTGTAAATCGCTAGAGAAGCCACTCGCAAAAGCCCCTACCGAAGCGGCCGTGAATGAATTTTCATAAGCGTTTAAGCCCGCACTGTTAGCTGGCGCACCTCCTAAGATAATGATTGGGCCAACGTTTAGCTTAATAAATTGGTCTGGTACAGTTGGGTTTCTAAAACCTGTTTGATACGATGCTCTAAAATTATGATTTGTTGATGGAGAAAACACCGCAGAAGCACGTGGTGTAAAACTGCCATTAAAGTTTTCGTTTTTATCATACCGACCCGATAATGTTAGTTTCAATTGGTCTTCTAAAATTGATTTAGAAGCCTGTGCAAAAACGCCATATTCTTTTACACTCACTTTATTGATTTTATCATCAAATAAAGTACCGTTGGTTTCCATATCATACACCCTATAGCTTCCGCCTACCAATAAGTTAACAACTTTCAAGGTTTGGCTTAAATCATATTGAGCATCTATGTGATAGAGTTTACTATTGCTTAATACACCCGCACCGCCTAAGCCAGCAGTAGCGATGTATTTACTTTTTTGTTGTTCAAAGTCACTCGAACCTGGTATAAAACGTCCTTGGTCGGCAAAAGCTCTGGCAGCACTGTGGTCTTGAGCACCCACACTCGTTACTTTTCCTGTATAGGCAGCAGTATAGCGTTCAAACCAAGTAGCATCAGCTTTATCAGGCGTTACTACATTTCCATTTAAGTCTCTTACCCAAGTACGGTTAATAAGCTGACCTAAAGAACGAGTATTATAAGAGTTGTTAGATTGTTCGGCGGTAGAATAGCCTCTGATAAAAAAGTTAGTTCCTCTTAGCTCTACTCTATTTTGAATTAACTTAAAATCGTTTAAAGCAAAACGGCTACTACCTGTATAATTGGCAGTTCCTTGGCTATAATTTACTTGATAGATGGCTTCTAAACTTTCAGAGATTTTATAGTGCAAAGCCGCATTCAGTTTAGTAGAATAGACGCCATAATTGGCTAAGTCTTTTTCTTCGTAACCAGTACGAGAAACACGTCCGATTCCTGTAATGGTTTGAGCTACTTCGTCTCCATAAATATTCAAGGCATTTCTTCCTGGGTTACTATCACCACGTTGAGCAGCAGGCGTATTAGGGTCGATGTCTGTATAATTGTTAGCATACCAATCCGTTCCTTTCAAGTAAGATGCATTTAATTTAAACGCAAAACGATTGTTGAATGCTTTGGCATAACGAAGGGCAAAATCAGTAAATGGTTTTGCTCCAGAAGCATTGTCAGAAACATGATTAATACCCACTTTTGTTTGAACAGATAGACCTTCGTAGGTAAAAGGATTTTTAGAAGTAGTCATTAATAAACCATTGAAAGCCACTGGGCCATACAAAGCGGAGGCTGCACCCGGTATTAATTCTACACCTTCGATGTCTAAATCAGAAGAACCAAAAAGGTTACCTACGGCAAAACCTAAGCCTGGCGACTGATTATCTACACCATCAATCAATTGTAAAAAACGGCTGTTACCTGTTGAGTTGAAGCCACGTGTGTTTATTTGTTTGTAAGTAAGACCACTCGTAACCATATCCAATGATTTTACATTCACCAAAGCATCATAAAAACTTACTGAGGGGCTTTGCTGAATAGCCTTTGAATCTATCTTTTCAATACTAATCGGGGATTTCAGGATATTTTCTTCTATTCTCGAGGCAGAAATAACTACTTGTTGTAAAAGCTCATCGCCAGCTTTAAGAGATACAGTAATAGGATTATTATCTATTACATCAATCGTTTGGCGTTCAAAGCCAATCATGGTAAATACAAGCGTAAACGGAGGTTTTGTGGAGGTTTTTAAGCTAAAAAAACCTTGGTTATTACTAATAGTACCAGTGTTTTTGCCTTTGATGGTAACACTTGCCCCAGCCAAAGGCTTTTTAGTTTCAGCATCTGTGATAGTACCAGTAAAATTTTGTGCAATTACAGCGATTGAATTAAGTAATATAATAGTCAGCGTAAAGATTTTTTTCATGGATAATAAGTTTTAGTATGAGATAATTAGTGGGTATTCATTAGAAAATTCGGAGAAGTCCATACTATGAATGTGCCTCTTTTTTCAATTGTTCATAGATGGCAGGTACTCTGTTATAACCGTTAGTAGTAATACGTTGCCCTAATCTTTCATAAAAAGCAGGTTCTGCTGGCGTTACACTTGCCAAGCCATCCACATATTTGTTGTAAAGACAGAACAAAGCGGCTATCAACACTGTATCATGAATTTCACGATCAGTAGCTCCTACATTTTTAGCACGCAGGATGCTCTCAGCACTAACATTTTTTCCATTTTGCTGAACCAGTGCCGCTATTGCTAATAAAGCCTTCATTTTTCCAGAAACTGGAGCCGATTCAAAATCTTGTTTTACCATTTCACACGTTTCAGATTCTCCTAAAAGTATATTGGCTGCCGAAGTATGTGCACTTGTACAAAACTTACATTGGTTTTTAGAAGAGACCAGTGTCGCAATTAACTCACGTTCACCTTCTGTAAGCGTTGATTCTCCACGCAATAAAATTTGTGTAAGCTCACGAATTGGTTGAGCAGTATCTTGGCGATATTCTAGTAGACCAGTAATGCCTGGCAAGTGGCTTTCTAAAGGGATATAAGGCATGATAATTAGGAATTTATTTTCTTTTCAGTAAAGTATTTGTGAGCGTATATCGTGTAATATTAAATTGTATATATCACAGAAATATTTGAATAAATTTATTATTCCAAATTTATGGAATAATAACAAATAAATCCAAATATTTGGAATAATTAATTTTAGATATGCGCAGATTGTGGAGAAGTAAGAGAAGAACAAGACATTTTATTGAATAATGATAGAATTTGTGAATAAATAGTAGGCATTATGGTCAAAAATGACGATTTTTGATTTTCCATAAAAAGGGAAAATATGGAAATAAAAGAGACGCTTTATTAATTGGGTCAGCTAATAAACCGATAGCGAGGGATAGTAAAGAAGGATAGTGAAGACTAAAAAAAAGCCAGAAAACAATTGATTTTCTGGCAGGGTATAAAAGCATTATATGATATTTGCAGACTAATTAAATAGTTTGCGGGTCATTCAAAGAAGGACTATTTAAGTGTTCTATAACTTGATTTTTTAGTTGTTGAACAAACTTGCCAGTATCTTCTAAAGATTCTTCCTGACCTGATAGTTTCTTGACTAAATTCAGTAAATGCGTTTGAGTTTGTAACATCACAGAAAGGGTAATCTGATTATCAGCAATTTGTTTTTGATTACGAATAATGCTTACTTGATTGTTAACGATAATTTCTTGGTTTTTGATAATCGTAGATTGATTTTGAATCACCAAATCGTGATTATCCGCATTACGCTTTTGATTCTCAATCATAATATCATGATTCCCAACGATGCGTTCTTGCATATCTTTTAAGAAATTATGCTCGGCAATTAATTTTTGAAGTATTTCCTCTATATTTTGCATAATGATACTCTTGAATGAGAATTTTTATGATTGAAAAATGCGTTTACCTTTGTTTCCCGTAAAATTAAAGATTTTTATTGATGCAAACCGACAAACTGAAAAAAATCAAATTGCCTTGGCTTTACTTATCATTTTTGATAGTGGTATTGAGTGTTTGGACGTATTACATGGTAACTACCAACAGCTTTTATATTTATTTAAAACATGGATACGCAGTACTCACAATGATTTTTGGTTCATTCATTGCAGGGTCTAGTCCCGAAGGCAGTGCTGCCATTGCCTATCCAGTCTTTACATTATTACTGAAAATTCCCCCGGCCATTGCCAGAAATTTTGCTTTCGCTATTCAAAGCATAGGAATGACATCAGCAAGTTTACTGATTTTAAATTTAAAAATAAAAGTTGAGTGGAATTATATTAAATATGTAACCTTCGGAGGTGTTTTCGGATTAATTTTCGGTACTTATTATATCGTTCCGCTTATTTCGCCACCTTTGGCAAAACTATTTTTTGTATCCTTATGGCTTAGTTTTGGCTTGGTTTTATGGCATGAAAACACCAAACCCAAGCGTGAAGTATTTGATAAAATTCAATCCTTCCAACGTTCAGATATGGCGAGATTGCTATTTTTTGGATTAGTAGGAGGAATGATTTCATCAATCTTTGGTACAGGAATCAACATCTTCTCTTTCTGCTTGATGACGATTTATTATCGGATTGATGAGAAAGTAGCTGTACCATCGTCTGTTATTATCATGACGTTGGAAACATTATTAGGCTTTTTCTTGCACGCAGGCCTAATTAAAGATTTTCAACCAGAGGCTTTTGAAATGTGGCTAGCTTGTATTCCTTTTGTCGCTTTTTTTGCTCCACTAGGCGCATTTGTTATCAGCAAAGTACCTCGAAAAGCCGTAGCAACTTTTTTGTACATCATCCTAATTGTTCAATTTGTCGGGGCTATGTGGGTAATTAAACCAAGTGTTTTACAGTTGATTATGTGTCTGATTACACTAGTAGCAGGGTTAAGTACTTTTGTGTATTTGGCTAAAATGAAGAATAATAGGATGTTGGAGGAGTAGAAATTTGTCTTTACATATAAGTTAAGTAAAATTATTCATCACTAACGTGTGACTTAAGTCCTATTGATTACTCACAATACATAAGTGATTGACAATCATATTCTTATCCCTAGCGAGGGACTTAAGTCCCTCGCTAGGGATAAGAGCTTCATGTAGTCAGGCTATGAAATGAGGCGACCAAAGTTCGGTTTGAAAGGCGATTTAAACCAATTTTATCAATAATCACATCTTCATTTTAACTTTTTAAAAGATGTGGGTAATTGATAGTACTTAAGTCACCCGCTAGTGATAAAGTTTAGAACTTAATAACCTACAAAATCCTCAACTTAGCAAAGCTCAATAATAGTGTTTTCTCACCAATTGTTCCTTCAAACTGAATCACCGCCTTGCGGTCGGTTCCATTAGCATCTATCTTTTTTACTTTCCCGAAACCAAATTTTAAATGTTCTACTCGGTCGCCTTCTACCAAGGCTTTCGTATCGCTAGGTACAAAATCTTGTGAAGGCACATAGCTATTGCCAACAACTGGGCGAGGTGCTGGTTTGGCTATTAAATTGGCAGTAGACGTTGGCTTATTAGGCGTGCTAAAGTCAGGAGCCTTTTGCTCACGATTGGTCATTCTGACAAATCCTTGTGGTGCTGGTCTTTCTTCGGCACGACGAATATTTTTAGCAAACTGTAAAAAACTTGGATCAATTTCATCAAGGAAACGACTTGGTTCACATGGTTTCAAGCGTCCGTATTGATAGCGACTTTCAGCATAAGACATCATCAATTTTTTCTCAGCACGAGTAATCGCTACATAGAATAATCTACGCTCTTCTTCCAAATCTGCTCTGCTTTGCAACATCATTTGGCTAGGGAAAAGGTCTTCTTCCATACCTACTACATACACATGATTGAACTCCAACCCTTTTGCTCCGTGAATAGTCATCAACGTTACTCTATCATTATCACCATCAGGGTCGTCGCTATCGGCAGTGGTTAATAAAGAAACCGTTTGTAAGAAGCTAGAAAGCGATTTATCTTCCTCCTCCACTTCGTTATCGTCCACAAATTCTTTGATAGAGTTCAATAATTCCTGCACGTTTTCATAGCGTGAAAGTCCCTCTACTGTTTTATCTTCATGCAATTCACGCAATAATCCTGATGCTTTGGCAATGTGCGAAGCTACTTCATAAGCATCTTTTTTATCAGCTTCCACCATGATTTTAAAAGACTTTATCAAGTCAGCAAAACCTTCGATGGTATCAGCAAATCGTCCTGCTTGGAATTGCTTGATATTTGAAACGACTTCCCATACAGAAATCTGGTTTTCAGAAGCAGTTACTGCAATTTTAGCAATGGTAGTATCACCAATACCTCTTTTGGGTAAATTGATAATCCTTTTGAAAGCTTCTTCGTCTCTTTGATTGACCACAAAACGGAAGTAAGCCAATAAGTCTTTTACCTCACGACGTTGATAGAATGACAAACCACCAATAATTCGGTATTTAATATTCAACTTCCGAAGCGCCTCTTCAAATGACCTAGACTGTGCGTTAGTTCTATACAAAATGGCAAAATCTGTATTGCGTAATCCATGTGCCATTTTTGATTCAAAAAGGTGGGTTGCAATCAAACGCCCTTCTTCATTGTCTGAACTGGCTTTAATCAACTCAATCAAAGAACCTTCTTCATTTTCAGTAAATACCTTTTTCTTTAACTGATTTTTGTTTTTGGCAATGATGGAATTGGCAGCCTCTACAATATTTTTAGTAGAACGATAATTCTGTTCAAGCTTGATAGTAGCCATATTTGGATAGTCTTTTTCCAAATTCAAGATATTATCAATACTTGCACCACGGAAAGCATATATCGACTGGGCATCGTCACCTACTACACAAAGATTTTTCGATAGTTCAGATAATTTTTTGACAATCAAATACTGTGAAATATTGGTATCTTGGAACTCATCTACCATGATGTATTTGAATTTGCGTTGATATTTATCCAATACAGCAGGGTGGTCACGGAAAAGAATATTCGTGTTGTACAGCAAATCATCAAAGTCCATCGCATTAGCCTGAAAACAGCGTAAAGCGTATATTTTATACAATTTGCCCATTTCTGGTAATTTAGCTGCCGCATCATCCGCAGCAATCACAGGATTGTTCAAATATTCATCTGGCCCAATCAAGCGGTTTTTTGCTCCTGAAATACGGTTGAAAATTACATTGGCTTTATACACCTTGTCGTCCAAACCACGCTCTTTAACGATAGCTCTAATTAACGATTTAGAATCGTCGGTATCATAAATAGAGAAGTCAGACGTATATCCTAGATGTTTTCCATCAAAACGAAGAATCTTAGCAAATACAGAGTGAAAAGTGCCCATCCAAAGATTTTTGCCATCGCTCCCTACAGCATTTTCGATACGCTGTCGCATTTCACCGGCGGCTTTATTGGTAAAAGTCAGTAGCAAAATTTGGAATGGGTCAACGCCTTTTTCGATTAAATATGCTGTACGATAAGTCAGTACTCTAGTTTTACCAGAGCCTGCACCAGCGATAATCATCAAAGGACCGTCTATATGTTGTACCGCTTCACGTTGCGGTTCGTTTAAACCTTTTAAGTAATCCATATAAATTTTTTAACTCAAATTGAATTGACCCCAAAATTACGAAAAAATAAGGGAGGGGTTAGTAAGAAGTTTGCTTTGTTTTGGAAATGTTGATTTCGGCTGTATTTTTACTCACAGATTTTTATTTAAAAAGAGAATAACATAGACCAATTTATTATATCACATTTCTTCTGCATAAATCTGCGGAAGGTATCAGCATAAATCAGCGGGGAAATAGAAAAAATATTATGAACGAAACCAGAGAAATAAGAGACATAGAAAAGGAATTTATCATTGCCCTTTTAGCCAAATTGAATCTCACGACTGATGATTACCCAATAGACAATGAAGTATTTGAATATGAAGGTGGGAAAATGGGAAGTATCAGTATTGGTAACAAAAATCCTGATGATTATGATGGAGATTTAATACAGGTAGAATATAATGATATTGATGGTGTACCCGTATTGATAACCCTTACCAAAAATAAATATAATCAATTATTAGATTTAGATTTCTGGAAAGAAGATTTTTCAGCACTGATTATCTACCCAAAAATTGAGGAGGTAATCGTTCGGCAAATGTAGGGTCGTATTGCATACGACCATTTGGACGAACGTTGTACAGAATTAAGTAATATACGATATCGGACACCACATGGGACGAATGCAATTCGTCCCTACGTTTTTATAAATATAAAATATGGCTAAAATGAATTTTTGTCCACAATGTGGAAAAGACTTGATTACAAAGTTTAAAGATGATCGAGAAAGAGTCCTTTGTCCAGATGAAAAAGATTGTGGTTTTGTACATTGGAATAACCCAACACCCGTAGTAGCGGCCATCGTAGAACACGAAGGAGATATTATTTTAGCCAGAAATGTTGCTTGGCCTGAGGGTTGGTTCGCCCTGATTACAGGTTTTCTAGAAGCAGGTGAAACACCCGAAGAAGGTATTTTAAGAGAAGTAAAGGAAGAATTAAACCTTGATGCTGAAATAGTAGAATTTGTCGGACTCTATGAATTTCATAGGATGAACCAACTGATTATAGCCTACCACGTAAGAGCAACAGGAGTAATACAACTGAGCGAAGAACTATTAGAATTTCAACGGAAAAAAGACCATGAAATCCTGCCTTGGGCAGCAGGTACGGGAAAAGCCGTAAAAGACTGGCAAGCCAAAAGAGGTATTTTTAATGAAGTAATAGAGTTTAAAAGATAAAGAGTCAGGCTATGCACTAAACCCGTGATTAATAGCCTGACTCTTTTTCCAATCCAGATAACCTTTTATGGCTAAGGCAGATAAAAGCAAATACAGCACGCCTGTACCATAAAGACCTTTATAGCAATACATTCCTGTGTAAAAAAAGTCGGCACTAATCCATAAAAGCCAGTTTTCAATATATTTGCGAGCCATCATCCATTGTGCAATTAGGCTGATGGCAGTAAGCGAAGAGTCAATATAAGGCAAACTAGCATCAGAATATCTACCATGCATATAGCCAGAGGCGATCGTGAAAGCAACGAAAATAATAGTACAAGCTAACCAGAACTTTGAAGGCATTGTAGTAACAGCCAATTCAGTTTTTTCTTTGCCACCAAATAACCATTGATACCAACCATAAATACTTAGGATAATAAATACTACCTGCAACTCCATATCTGAATAGAGTTTGAATTGCCAATATATTACGCCATAAATGCCAGAAGAAACAATAGCCCAAAACCATCCCCAAATATTCTGACGAGTATTCAACCAAACACAAATCAATGTGGTAAGAATCCCTAAGTCCTCTAGCCAGTTTTGTTGAATATATTCTTGCATGGTTATTTAATTTGAAAATGTGATAATTTGAAGATTTGAAACTGATTGATAAAAATAAAAAAAGCTCATAGCTCAAGGCTTAAAGCTGATAGCTAAACCGTTTTCAATTTCTTTGCTTGCTCTTTCATTACTTTCTTTTCAAGGTCTTCATAGTATTTACAGAAGCCTTTCAAGGCACATTCCCCACATTTTGGATTACGGGCTACACAGATATACCGACCATGAAGAATTAACCAGTGGTGTGCTATAGGGACAGATGCGACAGGAATATATTTCATTAATTCTTTTTCCACAGCTAATGGAGTAGTGGCTGTTTTGGCAACTAACCCAATACGATGCGAAACCCTGAATACGTGTGTATCAACAGCCATAGCAGGCTGGTTATAAATAACTGATACAATAACATTGGCAGTTTTGCGACCAACCCCAGGTAAAGTTTGTAATTCCTCAATTGAGTTAGGAACCTCAGAATGGTAAACAGAAACCAATCTTTGTGCCATGCCTATTAAATGCTTGGCTTTGTTATTGGGATATGAAATAGAACGGATATAACTAAATACTTCATCAAATTCAGCCTTAGATAATGATTCTGCATCAGGGAAGCGTTCAAACAAAGCAGGTGTTACCATATTTACACGTTTGTCAGTACACTGAGCCGACAGTGATACCGCCACTAATAGTTCATAAGGTGTGCGATAATGCAATTCCGTTTCTGCAATCGGAAAGTTTTCGGTGAAATAAGCAATAAGCTTTTGATAACGTTCTTTCTTGAGCATCAGTATTGTTATAATCTAAAAGAAGCCTTCGGTTTGGGCAAAGGCTTCTTTGGGTAAAAATATCAGATTCAGTATTTAATGAATATCAACTTAGCTTGCTAGCATTTCAGCATCACGTTGTTTGTTTACTCGTGCCGATACAACAATACTTACTTCATACAAACATAGTAATGGGAAAGTTACCAATAGCTGAGAAATCATATCTGGCGAAGGCGTAATTACCGCCGCAACAATTAGAATAACAACCACAGCATGACGACGATACTCTCTCATAAATGATGGGGTAAGAATACCCACACGTGAAAGCACATAGGTAATCATTGGTAACTGGAATGTTAGTCCACAAGCCAAAGTCATCATTGAAAGCAAAGAGATATAATCGCTGATATCAAATTGGTTTTGGATAGACTCGTCTAGTTTAAAGCTTGCCAAAAAGTTGATTGCCATTGGCGAAACCACAAAATAACCAAAAGCTACGCCCATGAAAAACAACAACGATACCCAGAAAACAGCTCCACGTGCAGCCTTAGCTTCTGTGATTTTTAAGCCGGGTTTTACAAAACGCCAAATTTCCCAGAAAAAATAAGGAAAAGAAAACAATAAGCCTACAAGGATTGATTGCGTAAGCGCCATCATAAACTGTCCTGATACTTCTCTGCTTTGCAAAATAAAGTTTGCTTGGGTAAAGCACAGACCTTCTACACCTGTAGCATCTGCTAACTTACAAAGCATTCGGTTGGTCCAGAACTCAGACTTTGAAGGTCCCATAATAATTTTTCCAAAAATTTCTTTTTGAAAAATCCATGCTACAATTGTAAATACCAAAATAGACGCTACCGAACGTAATATGTGCCAACGGAGTTCTTCAAGGTGGTCAAGGAATGTCATTTCATCACCTTCTTTTTCGTCTGATTCTTTGTCAAATTCTTGGTCTAAAGCCATTTTTTGAATATTAATTTGCTATTTTAATAAAGGCAATACGTTTAAATATTCCCCTTTTTTTGTTCTGTTTCTACCATTCATCTTTGATAAACAAGTGATGGTATTTTTGCTTCACTGCAAAAGTACATCAAAAACGCAAAAAACCCTGATAACCTTTACGATTGTCTGTTTATTATAGGGCAGATAGATTTTTCAAAAAACATTTATTAGCCACTTGCAGGCAGGCATAAAAAAATCTCCAAAGCCTTATCCTAGGTTTTGGAGATTTTAAAATATGGTTGAATAACAATCAAATAGTAGTCATGGGTATAATTTCTACTTTCTGATTTTGTAAAATACTCAATGGGAAAACAGTATTACTTTCGCCTGTTTGTAGTGTAATGGAAGTATTATCAATGGCAACAATTTGCCCTCTTACGCCATCGAGGATAATAGTTTGCCCTTCTTTGAATTTATTTTTACTATAAAAATTCGACAAAATATTGGCAAGCACATCTTTTGAAGCCAATCCATACCCAACAGCAAAAGATAAGATGATGCCACCAATGATTAGGTTGAAGCTAGATTCCAATAAACTGGTCTCAATACCCGCTTGTTTCAACGCAGCAATCAATGCCACTACCAAAAAGAAAAAGAAAACAATATTACCTAATAGCTTCCCAGATTCTATTCTCAATGACTTACAAACATTTATTACAGAATTCTTGAGCGCATCGGCAATCATAACACCTGCTAAAAGCATAAGGGCCGAAGCAATTAGCTTAGGAATAAGATTGACCAATGAAGAAACCATGTCAGTCAACACCTTCATCTCTAGGGTTTCTGTCGCTGCTGTAAGAAACACTAGCATAATGAAATAGTAAAGTGTTTTGGAGACAAAGGCACTTAGTCTTATTAATCCAAAACGTTTGATAATATCTATTTCATTCAGTTTGTCTCCTAATTTATCAAACCCAGTTTTTTCAAGTCCTTTTTGTAGAACATTGGTAGTTATTTTAGCGATAACCACACCCACAATCAACAAAATGAGTGCACCAATTACCTTGGGAGTAAATAGGAATAATTGTTCTAAAAGTTTTTGGAAAGTCTGAAAGAGGATGTCTTGAATGTTAGGCATAATGGTAAATATTTACAATAAGAAAGAAATGGTTAAATCTCAGATTGTTCTTGTTCAGTATTTATATCGATTGATTTTGTTAAAGTGTTGATGAAATTCCCAACAAATAACTCAACCAGTACAGAAGTCACTCTTATTGTCTCTATTTCGGCTACCAGCGCAGCCTTGACATGAGGCGGAATCTTTTTTTCGGAGTCGATATTTTTTAATGGATTGTTATTCATGATGAAAAAAAACATGGATAGCTTTGGTGATGATTATTCCCCAGAAAAATAAACTTTCTAGGTAAGCCTTTTTTAACTTATCCTTTGCTCTTAATAAACGCATCTTCACAGCACTTTCAGAAATATCCAAGGTATTAGAAATCTCTTTGATACTCATTTCGTCTTGATACTTCATCATTAAGATAGATTTATCCTCTGCAACAATCTGTTGAAGAGCTTTCCGAAGGCGATGGTCTTCCATTTCAGCTAGTTCAGCCTCTTCGTCATTATCAATCAAATCAAAATTTTCATCAATCAGATGTTCATTATAGCGTTTTGAAATTCTTAATTGGTCTATACAGTAGTTATAAGTAATAGAATATAGCCAAGTTGAAAATTTAGCTGTTTCTTTATAGCAACCAATATTTAAAACAAGTTTCATGAAAATATCATGTGTAAAATCTTCTGCTTTGGCTTCATCTTTTACAAAAGATAAACATTTGCGATAGATTTTATCAGCATAACGGTCATATAACTGTTCAAAATAGCTGTTGTTTTGACTTTCTATAAACAGGGAAACTAATCGTTCGTCACTTAATTTTTTAAGGCTCATTAATACTAAAGCTAAATGCTATAAATGAATTATTAATCGTATTTGGTGACTAACCAATGCGATTGTTGGTCTTATACTTTAAGGAGGAATTTTGGTGGGCAGTGACGCTATGTGTTATTGGAATACGAAAATAACAAAAAATATTTACTTTCTATTATATATTTAAAAAGCGAAAAGCCTTAAATTAGCTAAATCGCAAGGTTTTATATAATATTTTTAATACCAGAGGCGTTGAAATTTATATGATAATACCTACAGCACATGAAATTATTCTTAAGTTTTTGTTTATTAAGTGCCTTTTTTCTAGGAGCTTGTAAAGCTACACAAAAAAGGACATCGTCAGATACTGAGCAATCGTCTTCAAATACCGATTTACCAGCCAAAATTATTTTTACTTTAAGTAAAACTCCATGTTATGGAACGTGCCCAGTATTTAAAATGACAGTATTTGAAAATGATAGCTTAGTGTATGAAGGTGAAAGATTTGTTGATAAAATAGGCGTATCTTCAAAGTCTTTACCAAAAGGAAAAGTAAAAGAGCTTGTTAGTAAATTTAAAGCCGCTAATTTTTTTGAGTTCAAAACTGAATATAGCGCTCCTATTACCGATATGCCTACTACATATATTTCCTTTACTGATAAGACCAAGACGCTGAAAATTAAAGATTATCATGGAAGTCCAGAGGAACTAAAGCAATTAGAACAGCTGCTTGTTGATTTAGTATCTGACGAGATAAAAGTTAAAAAATAGATAGCGTGAAATTTAATGATTTTATAATAAGGATATCTTCTTATTAGATTTAACTTTGTTGAGGCATGAGTGTAATTCCCAAATACAGAAAACGCAGTAGAGTAAAGGATTCTCTTGTGGGGAATCTTTTTTCCTTTCTAAACAATTTTATGAATACAAAGCAAACACCCGAAGAGAAACGTCGTCTCGAAAAGGTCATTAATAAGTCATATGACGTTATTGAGAAGTCTGACTATATCAGCCGTGATTTAAGTTGGTTGAAATTTGATGAAAGAGTACTTGATCAAGCTAGAGATACACGTAGAAATATTTTCGATAGATTAAAATTCTTAGCGATTACAGCTTCAAACCTTGATGAATTTTTTACGATTCGTGTAGGGTCATTGTATAACTATATCGATTACGGTAAAGAGCGTACAGATTATTCGGGTCTGAGAGAATTGCCTTTCAAAAAAACGTTAATGGCTGCCACACAATCTTTTGTATCAGAAACACAAAGGTTGTATAACGAAGAATTGTTCCCAGAATTTGTGGAAAATGGTTTTAGAGTAGTCGGGCTGAATGACCTCAATGATGAGGAAATGGAGCAAGTCCTTGATTACTTTAATCGTACTATTTACCCAATGCTTACGCCTATGGTTTTCGACCATACGCATACTTTCCCGAGTTTACTTGGTAAAACCTTGATTTTCGGAGTAGTTACTAAAAGTGAAGGGGAACGTACTGAAAGCAATATTAACGAAAGCAGAAAAATAAGTTTTGTTCAGATACCACAAAACCTAAAACGTTTTTATGTGGTAGAGCGCGAAGAAGAAGTATTGTTTTTGCCTATCGAAGAAATCATTCGTCATGAAATCTGGAAACTCTATAAAAACGTAGAAATTGAATCAGTTGCTTTGTTCAGAATTACGAGAAACGGTGATTTTGATGTAGTAGAACATGAAGACTCTGAAACTGATTTTATCGACGAAATCAAGAAAAAAATCAAAGACCGTCGTTTGGGTAGAGTTACCCGTATCGAAATGGAAGATGGTTGTTCAGAGTGGATGTTGCAAATGATGCTAAAGCGTTGGAAGCTAGAAAAGAACGATATATTTTTTAGCAGTACGCTAATTGACTTTACAGCCTTCTGGCAAATTATTAAGCATAGCGAATTAAAGTCGAGACAAGATGTTCAAAGAGCGTCTGTTCCAGCGTTGGGTCAACTTACCCAAAAGCCAGAACATATCTTTGAAACGATGAAACAAGGGGATATCCTTTTGCATCATCCTTTTAACAACTTTGAGCCAGTCCTTCAGTTATTAGAACAAGCCGCAGAAGACCCACAGGTATTGGCCATTAAAATAACGCTTTACCGAATTTCAAAACATTCGCGTATTGCGGAGGCACTATTACACGCCGCTGAAAATGGCAAACACGTGTCGGTATTATTTGAAGTAAAGGCACGTTTTGATGAGGAAAATAATATTCGTGAAGCCCTCCGCTTACAAAAAGCAGGTTGCTTTGTGATTTATGGAATACCGGGACTTAAAACCCATACCAAACTGTTGCAAGTAATCAGAAATGAAGGTGACAGAGTAAAAAGCTATGCCCATTTGTCTTCAGGGAATTATAATGAAGATACTGCTAAGCTTTATACAGATATTGGCTTATTAACTACTGACGAAGTATTAACAAGAGATATTTCAGAATTTTTTAATGTTATTACTGGTCATTCGCAACCACACTCTTATGAAAGGTTGATTACTGCTCCTAGAGATATGCGTAAGCGTTTGGTAGAAATGATTCAGCATGAAGCTGCTAATGCAAAAGCTGGTTTGTCAAGTGGAATTTGTTTGAAAATCAATTCATTACAGGATAAAATTACGATTGATGAATTATACAAAGCGTCGCAAGCGGGTGTGAAAATTCAATTGATAGTAAGAGGGATTTGCTGTTTGCGTCCACAAAGAAAAGGGTTGTCTGAAAACATTACGGTGCGTTCTATCGTAGGAGATTTCCTTGAACATACCCGTATTTATTATTTCCATAACAATGGCGAGCCTAAAGTATACGGAGGTTCAGCAGACGTAATGGTAAGGAGTTTTGACAGAAGAATAGAATCTCTTTTTGAAATATATGGGGTTCAAGTAAAACAACAAGCCATTCATATTTTAGATTGGAACCTGAAAGACAATGTAAATGCTTATACCATGCAAGAAGATGGGTCGTATATGCGTTGTGCCTCGCCAGCAGAATGTGGGGCTAAGGAGTTTGATATTCATAAAAAATTCTTTGAAGTAAGTATGGCAGATGTAATGGAAGCCAAATTGTTTCAAGAAGAAGAGATAATAGAAGAGGAAGTAAGTACTGAAGTTTAATTCAGGTTATATCAATAATAGATTAAAGGCGACTATTTGATAAAAATAGCCGCCTTTAATTTTACTTGAAAATTAATTTAATGAACCCTTATAAAAAGGTTTTAAAAGTTTTGATGTTTTTGATGAAAGTAAACGGTATTGCTCCATTTTTACTTGAGAAGGCGTCTTTTCTAGTTTTCGGATGATAAATTTTAAAGGAGTTTCTCTAGAAACAAACACCAAAGAAATCAGCCAATCTTGTGTTTGTGATTCTACTAGATATCCAACTAAAGATTCTCCTAGCCATTTTTCTTC
>NZ_JBWKYN010000091.1:0-23316 GCF_059423785.1 Arcicella sp. GW458-12-2-14-TSB2
GTTTTATATAGTTTTATTATACTAGCATTGCTTCTACAGTGCTTTGGTAGTTGCTCCTGCAGTGCTGTGGCATTTTTTACCAAAGCACTGCAGAAGCAACTACCAAAGCAAAGTTACTCCTTTTTAGCGCTCATTTCTCTTTACTTCCTTTTCCATTCATTGACAAACGAACTTCACTAATCTGTTTCTTTTTGACAGGAAAAATGTAGCCTTTTTTTGGGGGAAAACTGAACCTTATTTACATAACGATTATGTTATACGTTGATGCAATTTTTGTTACTTTCAGCGGGGCAGAATGTTTTGGATACTGTGTACTACACATTATAGTCATAGAATGACCATGCACTTTTGAAGAACGCTGTTAAGTTAATTTCAATTTAACATTAATTTAACATTCAGAGAACGACCTCTTAATATTGGTTGCCTAGTTTTGTGCATCAATATGAAAAACATAAAATACATATTACTCTTTATTGCATGTCTTAGTTTTTTCAAAGTTTCTAAAAGCTATGTAAAAACTGATTCTGTGGTGTCTGTACATTTAAACGAGCATCACAAAGGTAGTAAGTGCATTTCGGAAAAGGTATCAAATCAAGTACTTGAAATTGATACTGACAAAGAAGTTGATGATGAGTCACAAGAGGATGAATCAACAAAAGAAATTGAACAACTATACATTGTTGATGGTTTTAGCCTCCATAAAATCACTAACACACCAATTTCTAATTTATCCCACTATTCCACTATTCAATTTCGTAATACTGTTAGTTTATTTATACTTCTATTGCAGATTCTAATTTAGATTTTCCTCATTTCCTTACAAATTCCTTTTGCATATTTTACAATATGCAGCCGTTAATTATTTCATAAAATTCAAACTCATGAAAAAGTTTACTACTTTTCAACAGTCATTCAGACTGCTCAGCATTATTGCTATGCTCTTTTCTGGAGTACAGATTTTTGCTCAAATTACTACTTCTTCTATCTCAGGAAGAGTAAAAGACAAAACAGGTGCAGAGATTCCTGGAGCAACAGTAATTGCTACTTTCTTGCCAACTGGAGCTAAATATGGTGTTACATCAAGTACTGATGGGCATTATGCCATCGGTAACATGAACCCAGGTGGCCCTTATAAAGTAGTAGTTACTTTTGTAGGATATAGCCCTAAAGTATTAGAAGGCTTGATGTTAAACCTTGGCTCTACTTCAAACATCGACTTTGTTATCCAAGAAGAAACTACCACGCTAAGCGAAGTAGTAGTGAAAGGAGAAAAAGGCGGTACAAAGCTGGGTGCTGGTATCAATTTGGGCGAAGCTCAGATTAAATCATTACCTACTTTAAGCAGAAGTATCACCGACATGACCCGTCTTACTCCGCAAAGTTCAAACAATTCGTTTGCGGGTACAAACTTCCGTTATAACAACGTGACGATAGATGGTACAATCAACAACGACGCCATTGGCTTTAGCCCATCTTTAGGCGGACAGGGAGGCTCATCAGGAATGCCGGGAAGTAGTACACGTACCAACCCTATTTCACTAGATGCTATTCAGGATATTCAAGTGTATATTGCTCCTTACGATGTAAAAATCGGGAACTTTACAGGTGGTTCTATCAACGCCGTAACACGTAGCGGTACAAACGACGTATCTGGTTCGGTATATGGGTTTGGAAGAAATGCAAGCATCACTGGTCCAAACAATGCAGGCGATGGTGCTAAAATACCAAGTAGCTACCACGACTATCAAACGGGTTTCAGAGTAGGCTTGCCACTTATCAAAAACAAATTATTCTTCTTTACTAACGAAGAAATTACGCGTCGCCAAGAGCCCCTTTTCTATGGTGCAGGTTATACAGATGCTACTGGAAAGCAATTATCATTGATTGATGCAGCGACTGCTCAGAAAATTACAGACTTTGTAAAAACTAATTACGGGTTTGATGTAGGTGAAGCCAACAACTACAATATTTATTCAAACAGTAATAAATTCTTTAACCGTTTAGACTGGAACATCTCTGATAAACATCAATTATCTATCCGTAATAACTACATTACTTCTGAAGCTACCAACCTTGAGCGTGACGCTGCCAACTTCCGTTTTGCAAGCATGGACTTCAAGCAAATCAACAACCAAAGTTCAACAGTAGCGGAATTGAAAAGTAGATTTGGTAATGAGTCTAACAGCTTGATAGTAGGTTATTCTGATATTCACGATTACAGACAACCACTAAGTGGTAACGTTTCGATGCCTCAGACGGAGATTTCATACAATGGTGGAACTATCTTCTTTGGTAACGACCGTGAGGCTACCGTGTTCAACATGAAACAAAAAACATTTGAATTCACGGATAACTTTACATGGTTCAAAGGAAAACATACTTTCTTAGTAGGTACACACAACGAAATTTATAACATCAATTACGGTTTTGTAAACTCGTGGAATGGTAGAATTGCTTACAGAACATTAGATGAATTCTTTGCTGGAAAAGTAAACCGTGTACGTGGTTCATACAACTTCACTAACAACGACCGCGACTATAACTTCGATAATCCTTATGCCAAATTTAGCGTAGGTATGTATAGTGTATACGCACAAGATGAAATTCAAGTAACGGATAAATTAAAAGTATCGCCAGGTATTCGTTTTGACTTAGCTTCTACAGATTCACCATCAATCAGTGCTGGTACTAAATCAACTCCAATTGATCCAAATGCTGGTACAACGTATACTGCTATGCCATTGGCTAAGATTGACAACAAAATCTTCGGACAAGTGTTGGTATCACCAAGAATTGGGTTTAACTATGATGTAAACGGTGATAAATCGGTAGTATTAAGAGGAGGTACTGGTATTTTCACTGGTAAAATTCCATTTGCTTGGTTAGGTTATGCTTTCTATAACGATGGTGTTGGATACGGTTCGTTTGATGTGAACAACCTTGCGACTAAAGCAGGTGTAAAAGGGGATGTTTTGAAAGACGGTGCTAAAACTTTTGCTTTCAATAACGGACAAGGAAATCAAACGCAAGTAGATGCTGTAAGCAATAACTTTAAAATGCCACAGGTTTGGAGAAGTAGCTTCGCTGTTGACTATACTAAAAATGGCTATAAATTAACATTAGAGGGTATCTATACAAAGGTTATCAACGACTTGAAATTTCAACAAGTTAACTTGAAAGACTCTGTTAAGTATTTCAGTTATGATACACAGCAACAAATGCCTATTTATTTATCAGGTGGCGCTACTGGTCAGAAAATCAATACTGGTTTCTCTAACGCCTATATGTTGTCTAACACTTCGCAAGGATATAGATATAGTTTAACAGCACAACTTGCTAAAACATATCCTTTTGGCTTGAATTTCTCGGTAGCCTATACGTACGGACAGTCGAAAGATATTACCAATGGTATACGTAACTCGATGGAATCTAACTGGCAGTTGAATCAATCGTTAACGCCGAACGACCCTAAATTAAGTTATTCAAACTTTGATATTAGAAATAGAATTGTAGCCTCTATTGGTTACAGAAAACAATGGAATCCTCGTCATGCTACTACCGTATCAGGTGTAATCATTGCTCAGTCGGGTAACCCATTCACATGGGGATTTGTTAACTCAACGCTTGCTAACACGCCACAGGCTGCTGGTTTAGCTTATGTGTTCAAAGATGCTGCTGAGGCTACAAAATACATGGTTGACTACAAAGATGCAAACGGTAATACAGTAACGGCCGCTCAACAAGGACAACAATTTATGGACTTTGTAAATAGCAACGATTACCTAAGCACAAGAAAAGGAGATTTTACAGAACGTAACGGTGGTCGTACGCCTTGGAACACAACGGCAGACATCAGATTAATGCATGATATTGCATTGAATGTAGGTTCGAAAGTACATACTATTCAGATTTCATTAGATATTATCAACTTCACAAACTTATTGAATAGCGAATGGGGTAGAGTTTATTTTGTATCAAATACATTCAACTCGACAGCAAGTCTTGGTTTAGTACGTAAGAATTCAGGAACATCTGCTGACCCTACGTATAACTTTATTCAACCAAGTACGCCATATTCAATTGACCAATTGGCATCAAGATACCAAGCTCAATTTGGATTAAGATATAGTTTCTAAGAATTTGAATTTAAAACATCATATTGGTATTGTGGAAAGTTCGAAGTGCTTCACTTCGAACTTTTTTTTTGGTTGCAATCACTCTTCTAAATTATTTATTTCTAGCGAGGGACTTAAGTCCCTCGCTAGGAATAAATCCAGCTCTTCGAGATGTTCAGAAGTGCATCTCGAAGTATAGATAAAAAGGATGTTAATCCAAAAAAAATCAACATATCGACCTCTTTGCATTCTTCTAATAAATAGCTCGGACAATCATAGATTGTCTTTTATCTGTACCACGAAGTCAGAGACTTCGAGGAGCAACGGTAAAGTATGACACTACGGACAAATTGAGATTTTAATCAAATCATAAATTTCAGTAATTCCATTCTCGGGTTCAGTACAGATTTTTAGCCTTTTCCCGTATTCTGAACACATTATTCTATTTGGTGTATATCCTATATTTTTCCCATCCATCTCAAATACAACTGTACTTATTTCCAAATAATATTTCATACCTTTTTTTATATTTTGACCACCGCTTGAATATCTATATACAATTTTGAAAATCTCATCTATATTATTTTTCACATGAATGATGCTAATCGTCTTGTACTTTTTTATTTTATGAATATAAAAAGTATCTGATTTAGTTATATTCGTTATTCTACTTTGACAATAAATATTGCATGATATAAGTATCATAATAAGGGGAAATAACTTTCTCATCGGATTCTTGGTAAGTTTATCAATATAAAATCCATCCTTTTTATCCAAAAAGTCAACATATCGACCTCGTTACCTCGTTGTTTCCTCCTAAAAATAGCTCGGACAATCATAGATTGTCATTTATCTATACCTCGAAGTCTATGACTTCGAGGAGCAAGGGTTGCTGTCGCACTGGTTGTTGGTGAAAAAAACACCAACAACGGCAAAAAACGAAAAAAAGACTTTATACAGCAACTATTCAGAGTTTAAGCATCCTATTTATTATTTTATAGGATTAATATTCTTGTTATCGGTGCTTCTAGATATCCTTTGGAACATCTAGAAGAGCGGGCATAAATCCTTTAATCGAATGTCATTCAATAAATAATTACATAAGATTAATTTCCTTTTTATCTGGACTTCGAGACATCCTTGGTAACATCTCGAAGAGCAGGATTATTTTTATAGAGCGTAATTTTATTATTCTTATCATTTAAATAATAAATCTTATTCCTTTTAAGGTTAATAATAATATCGTTAAAAGCTCTATAGGAAAAATATGAATCTTCTACATCTATATGAAATTTAATAAAGTTTGATTGCACATTAAAAGGATAAAAAGTGGCTGATTTAAGTGGTTTTAAAGAATAGCGATATGAATCCGTATAATTGACTTTAAATATGTATAGTTGAATACTTTGAATAGGCAATTTTTCTTGGATTACTGAAAGAGAATCACATCGTTTTGTGGTATATAGCTTATCATTCAAGTAGATAGTACACTCGCAATCTTCTGCTTTAATTTTATTAAACCTGAAATCAAAAAACATCTCATTAATAACCTCTTTTGTTGTGGTATATTTCTCAGTTTCTAACTTTAGCAAATTCCCTTTCAAAAAGCTATTTAATACTATTTCTTTTTTATTCTTTTGATACCATTTTCCATTTGAATATTCATATTCATGTAATCTATAATAATTGTATCTAAATGTTGAGTCATCATTAAATGTAAATGCATACACCTTATTTTTAGAAATGTATTCTCTGTAAAAGCGTTCTTCTGTACAACTAAACATGAGAATACTTGAAAGCATAATTATTATTTTCATAAGTTAACAACTATTTATTATCACTATCATCAAACGCTTTAATCATTATTTCTCTGTTATAGCCTGCACCCATAATATTTCTCTGTTATAGCCTGCACCCATAATGCGTTGCAAATATATAAAATCCCCAATAGCTCCATTCTTGCTCTTCGAGATGTTCCGAAGGACATCTCGAAGAGCGGATAAAAAGGATGTTAATCCAAAAAGTCAACATATCGCCCTCGTTGCATTCTTCTAATAAATAGCTCGGAAAATCATAGATTGTCTTTTATCTGTACCACGAAGTCAGAGACTTCGAGGAGCAACGGACTGGATTAATCATATAATCTAAAATCAATTAGTAATTTTTCTTGGTCTCTCCATTTTACCCAGCCATAGGTCTTAAAATTTTCTATAGATTCAATATCTTGAACCTCTACCTTCAGCCAATCTCCAACTATTTTTTTTCCATATATAGCATAAGTGTCGTAATCAATATACAATACTTTCTTAGATTTTTCAGTGGGCAAAACTCTCACTGGGTTTTTCTTTTTATCAACTATGATAGAATTATATTCATACTTAAGAATAAAGTTTGTCCAACTGTAATATTTTAAACTTTTTTCTGATTTACTAATAAATTTTGATTGCCCATTTCCTATAGAAACTTGATACCTATCTTTATCTTCACGAATTACTTCGATTAAAAAAATATCATTTGGAATATCTATTGCGTAAGGATTAAACGTTTCGGGTACTTTAGGATTAATATCTCCTAACAAAGAAAGTTCTAAATAAATACTATTATCGCTATTCAAAATGGTTAATGTGTTATCCTTACCTAAGTCAGAATTATTACATAAAAGCCCAGTACTCGAATAGCAGTTAAAGATTCCCCAAAATGGGCTAATACACAATAGAATAAATTTTATTACTTTCATCAGTCTTTTGTTTATTTTGATATTTTTTTTGTACTAATTGTCACAGGTGGTAAACCATAACTCGCTCTTCGAGATGTTCCGAAGGGCATCTCGAAGTATAGATAAAAAGGATGTTAATCCAAAAAGTCAACATATCGAACTCGTTGCATTCATCTAATCAGCTCTTCGAGATGTTCCGAAGGGCATCTCGAAGTATAGATAAAAAGGATGTTAATCCAAAAAAGCAACATATCGACTTCGTTGCATTCTTCTAATAAATAGCTCGGACAATCATAGATTGTCTTTTATCTGTACCACGAAGTCAGAGACTTCGAGGAGCAACGGTAAAGTATGACACTACGGACAAATTGAGATTTTAATCAAATCATAAATTTCAGTAATTCCATTCTCGGGTTCAGTACAGATTTTTAGCCTTTTCCCGTATTCTGAACACATTATTCTATTTGGTGTATATCCTATATTTTTCCCATCCATCTCAAATACAACTGTACTTATTTCCAAATAATATTTCATACCTTTTTTTATATTTTGACCACCGCTTGAATATCTATATACAATTTTGAAAATCTCATCTATATTATTTTTCGCATGAATGATGCTAATCGTCTTGTACTTTTTTATTTTATGAATATAAAAAGTATCTGATTTAGTTATATTCGTTATTCTACTTTGACAATAAATATTGCATGATATAAGTATCATAATAAGGGGAAATAACTTTCTCATCGGATTCTTGGTAAGTTTATCAATATAAAATCCATCCTTTTTATCCAAAAAAGCAACATATCGACCTCGTTACCTCGTTGTTTTCTCCTAAAAATAGCTCGGACAATCATAGATTGTCGTTTATCTGTACTACGAAGTCAGAGACTTCGAGGAGCAACGATGCTTTCTATTAGTGGGCGACTTAAGTCGCCCACTAATAGAAAGATTGCTTTGTAAACCAAAGCTCAAATTTTATCTCTCTAATTTAAACCCTTTATCAGTGGCTGGTCTGTTGATTGCATTGGCTACCTTCCACCCTGTTCTGTACATCCAATCAGCCATTTTTTTAAGCTTCGGATAGTTGATGCTTTCGGCATTATCTTGTGGTGTATGATAGTCAGGATGCAAAAGACTGGTGTACATGATAGCAGGAATGCCTAGTCTTGCATAGGGTAGATGGTCACTCCTAAAATACCAACCTTCTATGTGCGTTACGTCGTCCCAAGTATCATCTAATTTAAATTTAGGGCCTTCATTATTGGCATCAAGTGTCATCGTTACCAAATCAAGGGAGTTTCTGTGAGGAGGTTTTACGCCTAAAATGGCGGCACTATCAATGGTATTTCTACCAATCATATCTCCATTCAATACCGCTACAATGTTTTTGATAGGAACAGTAGGATGTGAAGAAAAATACCTCGACCCTAATAAACCCCTTTCTTCCGCCCCATGAATCACAAAAATCACAGAACGCTTGGCAGGCTTTTTAATAAATGCTCTGGCATTGGCAAGCATCGCTACATCTACACTACCATTATCATCAGCACCATAATAAATAGAATCATTTTTAATTTCATTTCTAATACCATGTGCATCGGTATGTCCACTATATAACAGATACTCTGCTTTTAACTTCGCGTCTGTTCCATCTATTTTGCCAACTACATTGACAGAGGGATAGGGATATTTAGACACTATCAGGTTGGCTTTAATCGTAGCAGTATTTTGTTGAAATAATGCTTTCGCACTGGCATGGAACCACAAAACAGGCACGGTAGTCGTAACATTTTCATTGACACCACCGTCTATGTCATAGGTACCTCTTTTAAAGTTTTCAGCGGCATCTTCCCAAGCATTTTCAGCTACATCATCGGCAATAAAAATGATGGCAACTGCTCCTTTTTTTATCAAAGGCAAGCCATACTTCGTGAAAATATATCGATTGTATCGCCAAGTTGGTAACGATACATTCAAATTAATGCCCTTTGCATTGGCCTCAATGGCTATCACTTTGCCTTTTACATCCACTTTACTAGTATCAATGTCAAGGGCATTTCCTAAATATACAATAGGTGCATTTAACGAAATATTAGCCATCTGTGCCACAGCAACATCTTTCCAAAGCGAAAAGGCTGTATTATTAATCACGACACTAGCATTATCTGCTATATGATTTCGCCATAAGGTAAAATACTGAAAGTAGGTACCATCATCCCCTGCTGGTTTTAGTCCAATAGCCCTGTATTGATCAGCCAACCACATAGAAGCCTTTAATTCATCTAATGTTCCAGCAGAACGACCATTAAAATGAGCATCTGCAAAGGCATATAAATCTTTTTTCAAATCCTGTATTGTTATGGCATTCAACGCAGGAGGATTATTCAGTTGTGCCAACACTGTGTTTGTCACAAGCAGGAACAAGAATAGTAAATTACTTTTTTTCATTTTCTATTTATGGCTAAGTTTTGTTAAGTAATCATTAAAATTTAAGCATCGTTTTTATTTATCTCAAACAACTGATAACTAGCAATTTGAAAAACTACCGAGACAGGGGGCTATTCACCAATCACTGTTTACTAATCACTACTTAATGAATTTTGAATTGGCTTAAAACAAACTCTGATACGAAATCAATCCAATGGCGATGACCGCCAACAGTAACCCGATTTTATTGAGCAAAGTAAATTTCTCTTGAAAGAAAATAAAAGCGACCAAGGCCGAACCTACAATGACACCGATATTATAGATGGGTAATACAAAAGCGCCATTGTTCTGATAAGCATCAAGGGCTTTTAGTAGATAATAAAATGATAGAAAATTCGGAATACCTAAGGGAATGGCGGCCAATAAACTTTTGAATGCTAGCTTCTCTTTTCCTTGTATCATCCTGATAATCAAGACAATTCCCCCAATCAACACAGAACCAACTAAGATTGTTAACGTAAAAGGAATAGTAGTACCTGCGGCAGTAACGTATTTGGCATTGAGGTAATTAAAGGTGGTATTGGTAATGCCGTACATGGTAAATACTGCAATCGGCAATAACCAATCGGCCGTTTGTTGCTTGTTTTGATTGCCCCCTTCATCCTTTTTAAAGGTGCTCAACGCTACGGCTATGACGGCTAGTACTAATCCCAGATAATTAAAGGCATCAAAACTGATACTCGTTTTCAGAATTACTAAGCTAAAAATCACGGGTACTACCAACGACATATTGTTTGCTAACGAAGTAGTAGCCATCCCGATTCGTTGAGTAGAGATACCCGAAAGCATAAAGGTAATCACAAAACCAACGCCTAATAACATGGCTAAAATGGTGGAGGTTTCGGATAAATCTAAGTTAAGGTGTTGGTTTTCTGGCAAAAACAATAGCCCTGTAAGGATACAAACTGGATAATTGAAAATAATGGTTTGAAAAGTATTGATGCCAAAACGTGGATGCAAACGGAAATTAATCAATAATAAAACCGAGAAGATTATACTGAGTAGTAAATGTATCATAGCTGATGATGATTAAATATTTTGGGATTTATTATACCGTTTAGGTTTGAAAACAGGTAATTACCCAAATGTAAGAATATCCCTTCAAAAGCTTAAACAAATATTCCCGAATTTAATTGAGCTGTAAGTGATGAGTTGTGAGCCTTGAGCTATGAGAGGGGCAATGTTATTTTTCTCTTAGGGTGCGACTTAAGTCCTTTCAACTACCCACAAGTATATAATTAACTGATAATCAAAACTCTTATCCCTAGCGAGGGACTTAAGTCCCTCGCTAGGGATAAGAGTTTTTTTAAGCCCTTGTTGGTGAACTTAGCCCTTGTTGGTGTTAGTTCACCAACAAGACTAGCGTCAGCAACACTCCAACCCAATAGTTAGTTTTGTTAAAATTGCTGTAGCTGCATTGCTGTCGCACGAGTTGTTGGTGAAGGCGCTGACAACGGCGAAACAAGGGAGGAAGAATGAAAAAAGCTCATCACTCAAAGCTCAAAGCTTACAGCTCTATCACGCTTTCTTAATCAAATCTTCCAATAAATCCACCCACATCGGTGAGTTATTTAGGCTCTCTACCAATTGCCAATGTTGCCCGCCAAATTCTTCAAACATTTCACGGTATTCTTCTCCTATTTCTATCGTAGTCTCTAAACAGTCGGCAACAAATGCAGGCGAGAATACCAAGATATTCTTTTTGCCTTGTTTGGCTAATTCTTTAATTACAACATCTGTATAAGGTTGTACCCAAGGATCACTACCTAGTCTCGACTGAAAAGTAGTAGTATAAGTACCCTCTTCCAAGCCCAATTCTTTTACTAACAACCTAGTGGTTTCATGGCATTGTGCCCGATAGCAATATTGATTCATCGAATGTATAGTATCACAACATGAGCCAAACTTGCAGGTTTCACCCGTACAGTCGCCTTTACGGATTTGGCGTTGTGGTAAACCATGATAACTAAACATAAAATAGTCGTATTCGTGTTTAGCCATATAATTTTTAGCCGCCGTAGCAAAATATTCTATAAACTTAGGATGGTCGTAAAAAGTATTGACAAAGCTTATTTCAGGAATAATTTGCCATTCTTTTACGATACGCATTGTTTTTTCGTAAACCGACCCTGTACTTGCTGATGCATATTGTGGAAAGAACGGAACAACGATAATCTTTTTATAGCCCGATTTCTTAAAGACTTCTAAGCCAGCATCCATGCTTGGGCTTTGATAACGCATTGCCAATTTCACATCATAATCATCGCCCAATTGTGCTTGAAGCATCTTTTCGATGTCTTCGCCATAAAACTTTAAAGGCGAACCTCTATCTGTCCAAAGTTCTTTATATACCTTAGCCGACTTGGGTGCTCTGAATGGTGCAATGATAAGGTTAACTAGCATCCATCTAAAAGCATAAGGAATATCGATTACTCGCCCATCCATCAAAAATTCGCGTAAATACTTACGGACATCTGGTGTATTTGGCGAATCGGGCGTACCCAAATTAACGATTAATACTCCTGTTTTAAGCTTAGTTGTCAAGGACTTATCAGACAACGTGTGTGGTTCTTGTACTTGCATTTTTATAAATTAAGTTTCTCGTATTTACGTAACTATTCGCTCAAGAGATTGTTTAAAGACAACTTCTATAATACAAATTTGTTCGATTTTAATATTTCTACCGCTCATTTATGAATATATTTTTCGAGAAACTTACTAATTAATTTTTCCAACCTTCTGGTTTAAATGGTGTTCTGTACAAACCATCGTTACACTGAACGTACTCTTTACAATTGGAAGAAGCTGGAGGGCAAGCGAAAACATCTCCAACAATTTTTACAGTAACAGGGGCTTCTCCTGCTGGTACTCCTACAGAACGGTCTATATAAAATATCTTTTTTCGAGTTGAGTGTACATCAAAAATACCCAGTATTTTTTCACTGGTATTGGTCGTTGATTTGATATTATAACTAAATCTTGTTTCAGCAGGGACATCAAACAGTGTACCATTATTTTGTGTTTGGGCTGCCAGACTTTGATAATAGTTATAGGCATTTTTAGTAATAGAACGTTGTTCAAACTGAAGATAATATGGTGTAATATCATCATAAGGTATTCTTGCTACCCGTCTGCCCGTAATTCTCTGTCCGTTTAGATATGAATCTGAAAATACATTCAAATCAGTTGAAAATGATATATTCCAACAATCTCCATCACATTTATAATTCAAAATTACGTCTGTTGGTATTTTAGGGAAAACACACATATTCTTGGTGAAATCATAATAGCCATTCGGACAAGTCTCGCAAATGAAAGCACGTTCATAATGTTTCCAATACCATTGATAATTATCGCCTGTAGTAGAAAAATCCTGAAAATCTACATAGATATTAAAACCTCCACGACGAGGGTCTCCTTTGGCATAATTATCTTGTAGGTCGAATCTAGTAATCACATTTTCTATTTCTGGAACGGGTCTCATCGTTTCTGCGGTAGAAACATACTTTTTACCATCTAATGTTTCGATAGTTAGGGTATAAGTTCCTCCCACGCGTCCAGCATATTTATCGGAAGTTTGGTAATAACCTGTAGATTTAGGGTCTGTCAGGTTTTCAACAACACCTTTTTCATCTGTTAAATAAACTTTGGCTTTTAATATTGGCAAAAAATATCCTCCCGAAATTTTATCTGAAGACATATATAAATGCACTTTATGTGGGCCGGGTTGGTCTGTTAAGTTAGCTTCTATGGTGAAGAAGCTTTTTGAGGATACTTGTACAAAGTCTGTAATTGGTGTAATACACGAGGCTACCAGTATACAGAAAAGTAGGGAAAATATTGGAAATTTAGTTTTCATGATAATATATTTCAATCTTTCTAAACGAAAGCAATACAAGTCTTTTTATAAAAATTTAAAATTATAAGTCAATGAAATCAATGGGTTAGCGAAAACGCTTAACTCATAAGGTTTCAAAGCAACACCAGCAGGTTTGAAGAATACCGAATAGGCATTTTTTCTTCCATAAAGATTATACACCGTAAAAGTCCAGCTTCCTTCCCAGCGTTTTTCTTTCATACTTGGATTGGTGATAGTCCAAGAGAAATCTAGGCGATGATAATCAGATATTCTATCATTGTTTCTGGCTTCGTAAACAGGGTATCTTTTATTATCCAACTGAAAAAACCCTGATGGAGACGAAAACGGACGACCTGTATTATAGGCAAATGTAAAAGAGAAACTATGGTGTACTGTTGGTTGGACATTCATCATAATATTCAAACTATGAGGCTTATCATAATTTGAAGCATACCAATTTCCATCAGAAATTTGTTGGAGTTGAGGGTAATCGCCTCTTACTTGTTGCAAAGAACGTGCGAAAGTATAACTCACCCAACCATTCAACTCACCTCTTTTTTTCGTTAACATCAATTCTAACCCATAGGATTTGCCCTTGCCTGAAATGAGTTGTGTTTCGATGGCTTGACTCAATTGTAGATTTGCTCCCGAGATATAATCCACTACATTCTGTGTTGAACGATAATATCCCTCTGCTGAAAACTCCCACACATTATCTTTATAGGTCTTGAATACGCCTAAAGATACAAAATCACTCACCTGAGGTTTAATATATTCGTCTGCTGTTTTCCAACGTGCCGTAGGCAGTGGCGTGGTATTATTAGATAACAATTGAATGAATTGCTGCATTCTATTATAGCCTATTTTCAAGGTACTGTTTTCGCCCAAAGAGTACTTTATTGCTAAACGAGGCTCAAACCCACCATAAGATTTCTCTACAGCACCACTTGATACAATTTCTTCTCCGATTTGAGAGGAGGCTGTTCTTGGCTCTCCATCTAAATATTTTCGAGTAGTCGTTGGGCCTAAGCTTAAATATTGTGCATACCTAATGCCCGCTTGTATCGTCAACTTTTCATTGGCTTTGTATTCATCATCCACAAACAACCCTAACTCTAACGATTGTTCCCTTGGTAATAAAACGCTCGAAATCCTCGATTTTACATTTTCATTCAATTTACCTGGTGAAATCTGGTAATAGATTCCGCTAGCACCGAAATTGATTTTGTGTTTTTCATCTGGGTTATAATCAAAATTTACCTTGATGTTTTTATAATCAATACTGTTGTACAAATCTATTCTATTGACACTATCAGGTGCATACGTTCTAGTTTTATAATTACTCACTACTCCTACTACATCTAAACTAAATTTCGTATTAAAATAGTGGCTCCAACGAGCAGAAAAATTCAAATGTCCATAGTCAAACTGAGTTTGTTTTGCCACTACATTTTCTAAACTAAATAAGGAATCTACTTGATAGAAATCTTTACTCATATACGTAGAGAGCGAAATGGTATTGTTTTTATTCGGTCTGAAATATACTTTAGTCGCTACATCATAAAAATTAGCTCGCGTATTTCTCATATTATCTGGCCCAATCCATTTAAACAAAAAATCATTGAAGGACACTCTTCCTGCAACTACAACCGATAATTTTTCTTTGATAATCGGTACCTCAACCATCGCTCGGTTAGATACCAACCCGATTCCGCCCGAAAGTTTAAATTTCTCTAAGCTAGGGTCTGTCATTTTAATGTCTAACACGGAGGCCGTCCGACCACCAAAGCGAGATGGAATACTTCCTTTGTAAAGTTCTAATTCGCGAATAGCATCAGAAGCAAACACTGAAAATAACCCAAAAAGGTGGGTTGGATTAAAAATAGGGGCCTCATCTATATAAATTAAGTTTTGGTCAACATTTCCTCCACGTACATTTATCCCATTTGAGCCTTCACCTACTGACGACACACCCGGTAAGGTTTGTAACGAACGGATAATATCTACCTCACCCATCATCGCTGGCAACTTCTTAATACCTTTAATACTCAGCAAAGTAACCCCCAAAGAAGGCGTCTGTATGCTTTTGCGAGTAGCCTGACTAGAAACAATTACTTCTTCAAGTGTCTTCGAGACATCCTCTAAAGTAACATCCAACTTAGTATCAGCCTTTAAGGTTAGTTTTGTACGATAAGGTTTATACCCCACATGACTAACTTTAATGACATATTCGCCTGGGGGTAAATACAGTTGGTAATTACCCAACGAATCGGTGATTACACCTGATTTTTTGAAATCCAAAAAAATCGTTGCACCAACAATTGATTCACCTGTGTTAGAATCTTTTACTTTCCCTGACAATAAAGGCAATTTAAATTCTGTATTTTGTGCAAATGACTGTGTAGTAAACGAAATGGAAATACAGCAAAAAAATAAGCTTTTGAGGATTAATGCTCGTAAAGTTAGTTTCATAGTTTATTTTTATAGTTGATGCCAGTCATCAAGACAAACTGGTTTTACAAAGAACGGAATTTTAATAGAAATCTATAGCATGATTTATCTCCTTATTATTACATATTATATCAAATACTGACAACGTGCTGAAATTTCAAGACAGAATACTAAAAAAAAGCGTCGAAACAAAGTCCTGCCCGACTTGCTCCGACGCTTTTTGCATCTAAAAAACTATTAAAACTACTAATGTTTCTGTGGCATTATCGCAATGGCATCAATACCAAGCCCTTGTGCGATTCTCTTTTCCAAACCAATGTCTGATCTGAACCAAGGGCATACTTGCAAATCGGTAATTTTATCTTCCATTGGGTAGTAATCCCTGACATCGCACCAATGATATTTTAACAGTTCTCGCCTTGGCATCATCAATCATCAAACGCTACAAATTACTCGGTTGCGTATAATGGTCGCTCTCTCCTTAGGCATTTCTATCATCTCAAAAGCAGTAGTTAATTTCATCGTTGTTTCAGACATGATAGTAAGCTATTTATAGGTGAAGATTATTATTTGATGTCACAAACTTAGAATTTTTAAATACATAAATCAAATCGATAAATTTTATTAACAAATAGAAAATAACTATACATCATCTTAGTTTTAAGCCTAAAAAAGGATTTTTTGAAGATAAAAGCTCAAAAAGTGGCAGATTTGCTAACATGGAAGAATAATGAATCCCAAAAAAGTATAACATTTAAGCATGAAATGTTCAGCATTTCATGGAATTGTGAAATTTGTTCCCTAATTTTGCACCTGAAAAATAAGTAATTTATTAATTAAAGAATTCAGCGAGCAACGATAGAGTATTTATTAATATTGTAAGTCTTTAATAAATAATCTCTAATTGATATTTAACTAATTCTTATCTAGTAGATTAAGTACTATTCCAAATTCAAAATCACAAAACAAACTTATTATAATGGCATCAGTCAGACCAGATGAAGTATCAGCCATTTTGAGAGAACAACTCTCAGGAGCAAAATCAGAGGCTGAACTTCAAGAAGTAGGTACCGTATTACAAATCGGTGATGGTGTAGCCCGTATTTACGGACTATCGAAAGTACAGGCGGGTGAATTACTCGTTTTTGATAACGGCTTAAAAGCTCTAGCTTTGAACCTTGAAGAAGATAACGTTGGAGCGGTATTATTAGGGGATTCGTCTGAAATCAAAGAAGGAGATACTGTAAAACGTACTGACGAAATCGCATCTGTTAAAGTTGGCGACGGTATCTGCGGTCGTGTTGTAAATACACTTGGCGAGCCTGTTGATGGTAATGGACCAATCACAGGTGATTTGTACGATATGCCTTTGGAACGTAAAGCTCCGGGTGTAATCTTCCGTCAGCCTGTAACTGAGCCCCTTCAAACAGGTATCAAAGCAATCGATGCGATGATTCCAGTAGGTCGTGGACAACGTGAATTGGTTATCGGTGACCGTCAGACAGGTAAAACTACTGTTTGTATCGACACTATCATTAACCAAAAAGAATATTATGAAGCTGGAAACCCTGTTTACTGTATTTATGTAGCTTGTGGTCAGAAAGCCTCTACTATCAAACAAATCGAACAAACACTTCGCAAAGCTGGTGCGATGGACTATACTGTAATTGTAGCTGCGGGTGCTTCAGACCCTGCTCCGATGCAATTCTTTGCTCCATTTACAGGTGCTGCGATTGGTGAATTCTTCCGTGATACAGGTCGTCCAGCATTGATCATCTATGATGATTTATCTAAACAAGCTGTTTCTTACCGTGAAGTTTCATTATTACTTCGTCGTCCTCCAGGACGTGAAGCTTACCCAGGTGACGTATTCTATCTTCACAGTCGTTTATTAGAGCGTGCTGCTAAGATTAACTCATCTGACGAGATTGCTCGTAGCATGAACGATTTACCTGAATCTATCAAGCATTTGGTAAAAGGTGGTGGTTCATTAACAGCACTTCCAATCATCGAAACACAAGCGGGTGACGTTTCAGCATATATTCCTACAAACGTAATCTCAATTACGGATGGACAGATTTTCTTGGAATCAAACCTTTTCAATGCGGGTATTCGTCCAGCTATCAACGTAGGTATCTCGGTATCACGTGTGGGTGGTAATGCTCAAATCAAGTCGATGAAAAAGGTAGCTGGTACTTTAAAGCTTGACCAAGCACAATTCCGTGAATTGGAAGCATTTGCTAAATTTGGTTCTGACTTAGATGCTGCTACGAAATTGACTATCGAACGTGGTCGTCGTAACCTTGAAATGTTGAAGCAGCCAAACGGTGCTCCACAAAGAGTTGAAGAGCAAATCGCGATGATTTTCCTTTCAACAAAAGGTCTTCTTGACACAGTAGCGGTAAGCAAAGTTCGTGAATTTGAAAAAGATTTCATTAACGTAATGAACGCTACGCAAAAATCAACAATGGATGCTTTGAAAGCAGGTAAATTTGATGATTCTTTGACAGATGTCTTGACAAGAGTATCTAAAGAAGTAGCGCCGAAATATGCGTAAAAAATAATTTTCAATTTTGAATGATAGAATGATAGTGATTTTACAAAGTAGATTAATTCACTATCATTCATTCATTCTATCATTCATTTATTAGAAAAGATAATGGCTTCATTAAAAGAAGTAAGAAACAGAATAGTCTCGGTAAACTCTACTCAGCAGATTACCAAAGCCATGAAAATGGTGTCGGCAGCAAAACTTCGCCGTGCGACAGACGCTATCATCCAGATGCGTCCTTATTCAAAGAAATTGACTGAAATGATTGCTACAGTTTCTGCTAATGCAGAAGGAGCAAAAGAAAATCCATACACTATCGTTCGTGCTATCAACAAAGTATTAATCATTGTTGTTACTTCAGACCGTGGTTTGTGTGGTGCTTTCAATGCCAACGTTGGTAAAGCAGCTGTTAGCTTAATCAGCGAAAAATATGCAGCCCAACAAGCCGCTGGGAATGTTGAAATTTTGGCACTTGGCAAAAAAGGTGGTGAATACCTTTCGCGTCGTGGATATAATGTAAACAGTGATTATATTGATATCTTTACAAAATTAAGTTTTACAAACGTTCGTACTGCAGCAGAAGCAGCGATGAAAGGTTTTGAAGAAGGGAAATACGATGTTGTTGAATTGGTGTATAACGAATTCAAAAACGTAGCGACTCAGATTTTAAAGACAGAACAAGTATTACCAATCGTTGAGCAAAAAGACGACAAAGTGAAGGCTTCTTCTGTGGATTATATCTTTGAACCTTCTGAAGAAGAAATCATCAATGAATTAATTCCTAAGGCGTTGAAGTTACAAATCTACAAAGCCGTTCTTGAATCAAATGCTTCTGAGCATGGTGCTAGAATGACAGCGATGGATAAAGCAACCGATAATGCTGGTGAATTATTGAAAGAATTGAAATTACAATATAACCGTTCTCGTCAGGCAGCTATTACGAACGAAATCCTTGAGATTGTTGGTGGTGCAGAGGCTTTGGCAGCGGCATAAAATACGATATTTCATCAAAAAACTCATTCTCAAAAGGAATGAGTTTTTTTTGGCTATTGCTGAAATAAATTTTCTCTTAAATGATTAATTTCCTCCTCAGAAAGACCAGTAGCTTGAATAATTGTTTCGATTGAAATTCCTAATGAAAGCATATTTCGGGCTACTTCTAACTTTCCTTTGTATATACCCTCTTTCTCACCTTCCAACTTCCCCTTCAATATTCCCTCTATCTCTCCTTCTTCTCTGGCAGTATCCAATGAGTTTTTTAAATCTCTGTAATACTTCAAGCTATCTTCATAAGATAATACCTGTTCTTGAGTAAACTTGGCTATTTCTGCGGTTTCAAATACTTTTTCAAAAATTTGTTCTCGTAAACTATCAGGGACTCTATCTAGTTTATTTAGGTTGCTAATTACATAAAGCCATTTATCGAACCTAGTTTCTAATTCATCTATTGTTTTCTTGAATTTTGGCATTTCTAAGTAGATGAAAGTCAGCTTGTCATAGAATACTTTATTAGTTTCTATGTCTTTTAACTTTACATCATACCTAAATTTATTAGGTTCATTTTTATCTGCATCGAAAACAAAATCAAGAATCGCAATGGTGTAAACAGCCTTTAATTCATAATTCCAATCTGCTCGTTTGGCTTGTTCACGTATCGGAAAAGTTGAATAATAAACTGTTCTATCTTTAAAGAAGTTTTGTTTCGATTTTTGTAACTCAACAATAAACTTCTCTCCACGTTCATTCTCACAGTACAAATCAAAGATTGCTTTCCTATCTGATTCTGTCAGACCAAGATGTTCTGTTTTTAGATAGGTCAGCTCAGTAATTTGTCCTTGCTCTTCTTTTAATAATTCGTTCAGAAAATCCAATAGCAAGTCTTTGTTCAACTCTTCGCCAAACAACTTCTTGAAACCATAATCGGTAAAAGGATTAATATATTTCTCTACAAATTCTGCCATTTGTGTGTAATTTTAAACAAATATACATCATTTGGAAAATTGATAGGTTAAATTTTATTAGTTAAAAATCTATCAGGCAAAAACTCCATAAAATGTATATTCCATCAAAAAATTATCGTAGGTGAAATATTTTCACCCACCAATTTTTACTGTTTATCTAAAATTTATATAGATTAACAAAACCTAAAGAATTGTTAATGTAACTATCCTTAACTTTGTAGAATATACTTAAACAAATATTCTTCTCATGAAAAACTTTATTGTTTCAATTCTTGCAATTTTTACCTTAAATACTTCATTAAATGCTCAGGTAATTAAAACACCTGCACCAAGTCCTACACAGACTATCAAACAAGATTTTGCTTTATCTTCTATCGAAGTAGTGTATTCAAGACCAAATATCAGAGGCAGAGTAGTTTTTGGCGACTTAGCTCCTTTCGGTAAACTATGGAGAACAGGTGCGAATGCTGCTACCAGAGTAACTTTTGGCGAGGATGTTAAAGTAGGTGGTGTAGCTTTAAAAGCTGGTACGTATGTGTTATATACTATTCCTAACAAAGATGAGTGGGAAGTGATTTTCAATAAAGGCTTGAACAACTGGGGTATTGATGGCTACAAAGCCGAAGAAGATGTTGCAAAATTCAAAGTAAAACCGACAACCTTAGCAAATTCTGTTGAAACGTTTACGATTGAGATTGCTAACCTAACAGCTTCGTCAGCAGATATTGAAATCAGTTGGGAAAAAACAGCTATTGCTATTCCAGTGACTGCTGATATTGATGGCAAAATCACCAAAGCTATTGAAACAGCATTGGCAGTTGATAGTCGTCCGTACTTTCAGGCAGCTAGCTATTATTTTGAAACAGGGAAAGATTTAAACAAAGCATTGGCTTGGGCAGATAAAGCCGTTGAGCAAACTCCTAAAGCATTCTGGATTATGCACTTAAAGGCTAAGATTCAAGCAAAGCTTGGAAATAAAGCTGTAGCGATTGAAACAGCCAAAAAATCAATAGAACTTGCTAAAGAAGCCAATAATATGGATTATGTAGCGTTAAATGAGAAGTTAATTGCTTCAATGAAGTAATATCATTGACTTCTTTTTTTGAACCTGTAAGAGTATTTAACGCTTACAGGTTTTTTTATGCATAATAAGATAGAAATCAGAAAAATAATTATACCTTTGCACCACTAACTTTAAAACGATTCTTTCAGTATCATTACTAACATGAAGCTAAGACAAATTTTCTGCTAAAATCCTCTCTCGGCTCTGCAAAATCCAGTCTTCATGGATATTGCCCTCCGAAAGGGCAGTAATTTCAACATCAACCATTTCTGTTTAAACTTGTTTTTAATTTCTGTAAGATAAAACCAATTGCGTATCTTTAAAAATACTCAATCTGTTTAATCGTCGGCTTTTAGCTAGCCAGTAATTAGGACGAATGGAAACAATATTAACGAAAACAACAATGTCAATATAAGATAACACGCGCAAAATTGTACATGTATTCTTTCAACAACAGGATTTAGAATAATCATATTGAAAGGTAATCATGTAAAGGCCTGATGATTTTAGGCTATTTATAAAATTCCAATATTGAACATCAAGATATTATGCATACTACCGAAGAAGTAAAAGAGACAGCCGTTTTAGTGGCTGTACAAACACAAAAACAAACAGCAGAACAAACAAAAGAATACCTAGACGAATTAGCTTTCTTGGCAGATACGTCACAAATCAATACACTTTATACTTTTACTCAAAAATTAGAAAAACCTGATACACGTACTTATGTGGGGAAAGGTAAGATGCAGGATATTATCGCTTATGTAGTGGATAATGATGTAGACATGGTAATTTTTGATGATGACCTTTCGCCTGTTCAAATCAGAAATATTGAAACTGAATTTGCGAAATTTCAGCATGAAGTAAAGATTCTTGACCGTAGTTTATTGATTCTAAACATCTTTGCGATGCGTGCCAAAACAGTTCAGGCAAAGACGCAGGTGGAACTGGCACAGCAACAGTATATTTTGCCACGATTGACAAGGATGTGGACTCACCTTTCTAAACAACGAGGTGGTGTGGGGATGCGTGGTCCGGGTGAAAAAGAATTGGAAACTGACCGTCGTATTGCTAACGATAGAATCGTTTTCTTGAAAGAAAAACTCAAGCAAATTGATAAGCAAGCATTTACGCAACGAAAAAACAGAGACAGAATGGTGCGTGTTTCCTTAGTGGGTTATACCAACGTTGGTAAATCTACTTTGATGCGTCGCTTAGCCAAAGCAGAAGTATTTGCGGAAAACAAACTTTTTGCTACAGTGGATGCTACCGTTAGAAAAGTGACTTTTGATACCATTCCTTTTTTACTTTCAGATACAGTAGGGTTTATCAGAAAACTGCCTACGATGTTGATTGAATCATTTAAATCTACTTTGGATGAAGTAAGAGAAGCGGATATTTTATTACACGTTGTAGATATTTCTCATCCAAATTATGAGGAGCACATCGAGGTTGTCAATTCAACGTTAACTGAAATTGGTGCAGCCGACAAGCCCACGATTCTTGTTTTTAATAAGATAGATTTATTCTCGTCGGAAGAAGTAGTTATCAATGATTGGGAGATTGGGTCTGGGAATGAACCTGAAAATCAACAAAGCAGGATCGAAAAAGTGACGGCTTTCTTGAAAAATTCGTACATGAATAACCCTCAACCTCAAACGGTTTTTATTTCAGCTGAACAAAAAGAAAATATAGAAGAGCTAAGAGAAACCATTGTAAAAGCAGTGAAAGAAAAGCACATCCTTATTTTCCCAAATTGGCTAAATGAAGTTCATTATTCAACTGAAGAACAGGAAGAGGAAGAAGAATAACTAGTGAATATTCTTCGCTTGCCTTGATTATTAAAGAGTTTTTAGAGAAATTTGCAGTTATTGAGATTACAAGAGAATTTTTCCTTGTAATCTCAACAAAGGCGCCATAGTTCAACGGATAGAATAGACGTTTCCTAAACGTTCGATGCGGGTTCGATTCCCACTGGGGCCACAAAATAGGTTTTTAAAATACCAAGTAGGACATTTTTCTTGGTTCTAACGAAACATGAGTCATCCCGAATTTTGTGGATGGCTTGCCCAATAAAAACCTCCTTGTTTATTTTGTGAATTACGACAAA
>NZ_JBWKYN010000092.1:0-23174 GCF_059423785.1 Arcicella sp. GW458-12-2-14-TSB2
CTGGTGACTTAAGTCACCTGCTAATAGGAAAAAATATGTTCTATGCTATTTTCAACGCCTGATAAACCGTTACAGGTTGTTCTAACAATTCATCAAATTGAGCCACAAAGCTAGCAATGTATGGTTGCTGATTATGATTATCCAACCCGCTCATGCTTTCCCATATTTCATGAAAAGTAAAAATGTTTGAAGCTGCGATAGACTGGTGCAAATCGTATTGAATGCATGCAGGTTCTTTACGAGATTCAACCACCAATGCTTCTAAAATAGCTTTTACTTTTTCAACATGTTCTGGTTTACTGTTGACAATGGCCGTGAGATAAATATTCATCAGAGAAAAATGTTAGTTTAAGAAAATTTTACGGAGATGATCTTGATAAAGACTCATATCTCTTACAATATTACTATTTTTCTCCACATCGTGAAAATGAATACTATCCAATGGAGTCATTCCTGTAAAAGCATTCATTCTATGAAACCCAAACAATGGTCCATCATCTACACTTCTTTCCATGAAAAATTCATTCGGCAATGTAAATGCTTCTTTTGGTGCATTCCATGATGTCGTTAGCATATATTTCCTTCCATGAAGCGTACCGCCTGTTCCATAATTGATGGTTGGATTGGCGGATGAACGTCCATCACTACGATAAATCCCTTTGTTGTAGCCCTCTGTAAAAACAATATCAATATATTTTTTCAAATCATGCGGTAATTGAAACCACCAGATAGGCGTGTGATAAATAACTACATCTGCCCAAACATACTTTTCTACCTCCTCAGAAGGGTTGTATTCTTCGTTAATATTAGTAGTTTTGATTTCAAAATCAGGGTGTTGATTGAAGAAACGGATACTCTCTTGGAAAATAGTTTCGTTGAATCTACCTCCAGAATGACCGAACTTTTGTCCGCCATTTATGATAAAAACCTTTGTTGTCATCTTTTCTTTTGTTGTTAATGGAACAAAAGTATAGCGAGAAATTGTATTATAAAAATAACATGATTTATAGTAATCTATCATAATTATAATAGTAAAATGGTTAATTTAGAATGGTATCGAACTTTTAAAGTAGTGTATCAAACAGGAACGCTTACAAAAGCAGCCGAGCAATTATTTATTTCTCAGCCCGGCGTAAGCTTACATTTGAGCTCGCTGGAGAATTATGTAGGCTATAAGCTTTTTGATAGAACAGGCAGAAAGATGATTCCGACTGAAAGGGGTAAAGTATTATATAACTTTACGGTTCAAGCCCTGAGTAAACTAGAAGAGGCAGAGAAAAACTTTCAAAGAAGTACTGAAAAACATACACCAACCATTAGTTTGGGAATGTGTTTTGAAACCTTTCAGGCTTCTTTAGAAGAATTTATACCAAGTTTTCCCTTTAATATTATCTTACAATTTGGGGAGTACCCTTTGATGATAGAAAACCTAGAAAAGGGAATTATCGATTTAATTGTTACGCCTCAAGTGTTAGAAAAAGATGGAATTGAATATTATCCATTTTCTTCAGAAAATATAGTGATGGTAGGAGGCAACGGAATTGATGTAGAGGCGTTTCAAGAAATACTCTCTACGAATGACTGTGAAGTATTAGAAGCATGGCTTAAAACCCAAAAATGGTATGGCACTACAGGCGATATGGAACATTTAAGGCATTTTTGGCAATTGAATTTTAATAAGTATCCCGATTTTCGACCTAATTATATTGTTCCCAACCTCAACTCTATCGTTCGTTGTTTAGCTCAGGGGCAAGGCTTGGCTATTATTCCTAGTTTTCTCTGTCAAAAAGAACTTGATAAAGGTAATATTAAGCTAATTTGGGAAGGCAAATCAAAGCTAATCAATACACTTTATTTTGCCCATCGAAAAAAAACAGTGTATGAAAAAGAAATAGCGTTGATTAAGAAAAGTATAGCAAGTAAAATGTGATATTAAGTAATGTGTCTTGTATAGAGGAGGTATCACAACCAATTATTGTATTATTTAAAGTATATGCTAAAAATCGTTTATTCACCCATCTATCAACACCCTCTTCCTGAAGGGCATCGTTTTCCGATGCTGAAATATGAACTTATTCCTGAGCAATTATTGTATGAAGGTACTTGTGATAAAGATAATTTTTTTGAACCAACACCTGTAGATGAACAATGGATTGTTCGTACACATAAGACACAATATTGGGAAGATTTAAAGTTTCTTAGACTTGACCCTAAAATGATACGTAAAATAGGTTTTCCTTTATCAGAAGAACTTGTACGGAGAGAAACCATCATTACACAAGGAACGATAGACTGTTGCCATTTTGCTTTAGCAAATGGAATAGCCATGAATGTAGCAGGAGGGACGCATCACGCCTATTCAGATAAAGGAGAGGGATTTTGTTTGTTAAATGATGTAGCCGTAGCTTCCAATTATTTAATTGATAATGAGTTGGCTACAAAAATATTAATCATTGATTTAGATGTTCATCAAGGTAATGGAACGGCCGAGATTTTTCAAGACCAAGCAAATGTTTTTACATTTTCAATGCATGGGCAAGAGAATTATCCCTTGCATAAAGAAAAATCTGATTTAGATATTGGTCTTGAAACTTATACAAAAGATGAGGAATACCTGAATATTTTATATCAAACTTTACCCGCATTAATAGAGAAGCATAAACCAAATTTTCTGTTTTATATTTCAGGCGTTGATATATTAGCAACTGATAAGTTGGGTAAACTGAGTATTACGAAAGAGGGCTGTTATCGTAGAGATGAATTTGTGTTTGAACAAGCTATCAATTATAAATTACCTATTGTTGTATCGATGGGTGGGGGATATTCTCCTAAAATTATTGATATTGTCGATGCTCATTGTAACACCTTTAGGCTGGCTCAAAAAATGTTTTTTGATAGTTTATAATAGAGCATACAATGAAAAATCCGCTCGAATAGAGCGGATTAAATATCTTATTATAATAGTTAAGTAATAGATCAAAATTAAACCAAATAAAAAGATAACTTGATGATGTTGGCTGTCACAATCACTAAGTCACTCAATACTTATACTTAGTAAACAACAAATCATAGTTATACCTTGTTTGTCTATAAAAATATCGTACTAACTGTATCACAGGATTTTCGCTAGTAGTCCAGCTTCCCCTTGACATTGTTGTTGGTTCATCAGCAGAATTTACTTGGTCAAAAAGCGACTTGTATTCATTAAAGAACAATGCTTTTCCTTTGTTTTGAATAAAAGCCAAACACATTCTATATTCTGTGCGGTCTCCTTTTATACCTTCAGCATATCGTCCAAATTTTTCGAAATAATTACTTCTTCTCAAATGTGGATGGTCGCTATAATAATATATCTTATGATAATCTAAATACCAAGGTTTATAAAGCATTTCAGAATAACCCTTGTCAAAGTATTTAAGATAAGGATATTGTATATAAGCATAAAAACGAACCATGTCTAAACTCTTGTCCTCATTCATAAATCTGAGGGCATCCTCAAAATGAGTAGGGAAAATAGCTGACGGTACAAAATCCTCTTGAACATACAACGTATAGGGCGTTACTACGGCATCCTGCCCCTTGTTAAGGTTATTTCCTAGTCCTTTGTTTTTTGGGGTTGTAATAAGCCTAAAAGAATATTCGGGTTGTATTTTTCTTAAATATGCTTGATGTTCTTCTTTACTTCCATCATCAGAAACCACAATGTCTTCAAAAACACAATCTAAATCTTTAAAGCTTTTCAAAAGGCGTTCTAATGAACTGCTTCTATTATAATGGGTAACTAATAATGTTACTCCGTCAAATTTTCTCATTAGGTAAATGATTTAAAATATTCAAAGTAATTATCCAATTATAATCTTAGCAAAGCCTTTTTTACTTTGTTAACCAGCTTTCTAAACATTCTCCATTTGCCACTAAGCGGTTTGAAGTTTTTCCAAGGAGTCATGGCTAAATACCTGAAAAACTCTTGTTTGTAAACTTCTTTAAAATGGTAATTAGAGAAGATGGGTTTAATTTCAACAAAGTGTACCAAGTAAGGTTTTTCATCTTCATATAAAGCAAACCAGTTCCATTTTGGGTCAAGTTCAAGCCATTTGTTTGCCAATACAACATTCAATCCGTATTGGTCGCCCATCTTAACGTGGTCTTTGTAATCCACTAAAGCAGTTATTACTTGGTTTGTTAGTTTTTCTTCACGCCATTTTTGTGGATTCATCAATAACACACCTGCATTGAAATATTTAGTGTCTGGTGCTAATCCTAATTCTTTATAGTTGGGAATTCCTGCCCATTGGCAATCGACAGTTTTAGAATAATCTTGAACTGCACCAACCGTATATTCGCCCAAAGGAATATTCCAGAATTTTGAAATATCGTCTTGTAAAATAATATCTACATCTAAATAAATTAATTTATCTAGCTCAGGGTCAATAATATAAGGAGCGAAAATGCGTAAGAAGGTAGTAAGGGGCATAGACGTAGTATCTACAGGTATTACTATGTCTGCCGGAATGATTTCTTTGCTTTTAAACCATTTTAGTGTAATTCTTGAAGGATCAGCTATAGTTTCAAGCCTACTTTTTGCTTTAGCAGAAATACCGTCATCAATGATATAGAAATCAATATGCTCGTCAGTTTTGTGATTTAGATCTATCGACTTTAGCAAAGCTGCAATCAAAATGGCAAAATGATTATCACTTGCCACCACAATGGTTATTGGTTTCTTTTCAATAGAATTTGACATAATATTATAAATATTTTGGTTTTTGTAAGCTGTGTTATTATACAATGATGCTAATTTTAAAATTAAATATTTAAGCTATCAGCGTTAAAAAGTATTAAAACAATAGACTAATCTCTCTAAAGATAATTAAAAATTTAGGTCTTTTGTTATATAGCATATTTTATACCATACTTTCATACAATCTAAAAAAAAAATATACATAATACAATTTACTTTGCTACTATTATAAAAACTTTCTTCATCCATTCTTTAAAGAATAATTTTAAAAATAAAAACGTTAATATTTTGATAATTGCCGTTTTTGCTATATTAGTGAGGAAAAATTTACTGTATTTGTCCTATTCGGGCAATAGACGCTCAATTTGGAGGGTGATTAACCTCTTAAATCAATAATTACCTCCTCATTTTAATTTTTTCAAAGATGTGTGTAATCAATAGAACCTAACTCTTTTGCCTAGGATGAGATTTCAAACTATTTGCTACCTTATATAAGTTTGAGCAAAATCTTTTTTAGTTTATTCTGTATTTTTCTTAGTAGTCTCCAGTTGCCACTTATCGGTGTGAAATTCTTCCAAGGAGTCAACGATAAATATCGATAAAACTCATCTTTAAAAGTTGGATTGAATTTGTAATTCAAAAAAATAGGTTTTATTTCAACAAAATGAATGAGCGAAGGGTTTTCGTCTTTATAAAGCGCAAACCAATTCCATTTGGGGTCTAGTTCTAACCATTTATTGGCAAACACCACATTCAAACCATATTGGTCAGCCATTCTTACATATTTTTTGTATTTGATTAATATGGCAATTACTTTATTAGTAATGTCTTCTTCTCTCCATTTTTTGGGATTAATCAATAATACCCCTGAATTAAAATACTTAGTATCAGGCGATAACCCTAGTTCTGCATAATTTGGTATACCCGCCCATTCGCAGTCAATAGTTTTAGAATAATCTTGTACAGCGCCAATGGTATGTTCATTCAAAGAGATATTCCATAATTTAGAAATATCATCCTGCACAATGGTATCAACATCTAAATAAATTAATTTTTCAAGTGTTTCATCAATGATGTAAGGCGCAAATAAACGAAAGAAAATACTGATGGGAAAGCTGGAACTATCAACTGGAAAAAAGACATTATGAGGAACAATTTCTTTACTTTTAACCCATTTGATTGATATTCTTTCAGGGCTGACTATTTTTTCAAGTTGACTTTTGGATTCAGTAGAAATGTGGTCTTCAATAATATAAAAATTTATATGTTCATCCGTTTTATGGTTTAAATCAATAGATTTCAATAAAGCAGCAATCAATACAACAAAATGGTTATCGCTAGCTACTACTATTGTGATAGGCTTGTTTTGTTTCATAATGTTAAAATATTATACTTAGTCGTAGGGTTTCTCTTGTATGCAAAATTTGTATATTAATTACTTTTAAAACAAAAGGTTGATTAATAATAATCAACCTTTTGTTTTAGAAAATAGAAATATCATCTTTGAAAGGGTCATTTTTTTTCTCTTTTTTTACCTTTTCAAAGGTCACTTTTTTAGTTTTGCATTCAGCTTTCAGTCCCTTTTGAATTTGCAAATTATGCTCAAAAAATTCAATTGCTCGCTGTACTTTCTTCTTATTAATAGTTAAGAAATAAGGCTGACGCCCATTTTTTTGTATCAGCCGAGCATCCAATTTATAGATTGTACCTTCGGGGAAATCTGAAATGATTTTTGTAGGGCAACCAATTTTTAGGTCGCAAGGAATGGCTTGTCCATCAATGGTTTTTAACCTCGGTCGATTACGGCGAGTATCAAAATACACCTTAGCATAAATGTCCAAGAAGATTTTCTTCTCCAATTCGGGCATTTCAGAAATTAGCGAAAGTTGCATTGATTATTAATGGATTTTAATGGTTTTGATAAAATTATAAACAATTATTGAAATTTTCAATAGTATGGACATTTTTACTTAGAAGTAAAAAACCATTTTGAAATAATTTACTTTTTACCATTAAAAAAATTAAATGTTCCTAGTGCATAATCCTGCAAAGTAGAGCCATGTGTACCCCCTGATTTTGTTATTAATGTCACATTGCCTCCTTTTGCTTTCATGGCAGCATAAGCCGTAGTAGCGTTCAAATAGAATACTTGTTGGTCGGCATCGCCATGATAAAGTTGTGTTTCTGTTTTAGGAGCCCAGTCATAAACATCATTATCTTTTACCGCATTCATGAACTGAGTATCGGTTCCATCATTCACATTTTTTTTGAAGGCATCGGCAAAAGCCAAATTGAAGCTAATAGCTACATTCGCATTATTACCATTGGTCTGAATATCAGTAGCATAAGGTTCTTTGAAATAGGTATTCATAGCCCTGTTTAATCCGTATATACTATTATATGTTTGTACAACCCAAATATATAGCTGATTGTATGCAGAAATACCATGAGTGGTTTCGTTAATTAAATACTTCATAAAGGCGGTTTTGTTGTAGGCCCCAGCCCCACAAGAAGATGCCACCAAATTGAATTCTGTTGGGTATTGCTCTTCTATTTTCTTTTGTAAAGACATCGTCGCAAAACCTCCTTGAGAATATCCCGTAATCATTAATTTCTTGCTCCAATTTAATTTTTCATTCGTTATAAATTCTTTTGATGCACGAATCATATCTAAACTAGCTTGTGCTAAACTTTCACGATGCTCGTATGGATGGGTTATACTTTTAGAGGTGCCATAGCCAATATAATCAGGACAAGCAATGATATAACCATTTGAAGCAAACAGAGAGGCAATAGAATATGACTCACTACTTGTTCCATAATTTGACGGAGCGTCGTTATCTGTCCGAATAGTGCCATGTTGTTGGCTAATTAAAGGAATGGATTCAGTAGTTTGCGGAACAATCAGCGCACCCGAAGCCTGAATTTCTGTTCCATCTGTATTTTTGGTTTTATAGACAATCTTATAAGCCTTAATATCATACTTCAATAAGTCATTGATGAAAATGGCAACGATAGGGTTGTTCACCCCGCCAGTTAATACTTCTGTTCTGGTTTTCAATACATCTTTTGAATAAGTACCAATAAGCGTACTGCTAACTAAATACTGATTGCTTGGAGTAGGGTCTGGAGTAGGAGTATCGTCACTTTTACAGCTTGAAATCCAAATGTTGAAGCAAAAAAACAGGAAGTATAATACTATCTTATTGTGTTGAGGTTTTTTCATTGTTCTTTTTTATGGTTTATAACGAAGAAAATAAAATATTATTTAAGCAACTATGTCTAGTTTAGGCAATTTATTCTGTGAAACTAAAAAAAATAAAATTTATGATTAAACCATTACCATTTACGTTAATCTAAGCGTTTTATATGAATTATCTAAGGTTAACATGAACTATAGAAATCAAAGTTACCACAAAAGAAATTAATTGCAGATAAGTCGCACAATTATTCGTGCTTGTCTCAAAACTGATTGCTTAGATAATGGTTTTTCTAATTTGTGTTAAAATAAAAATCAAATGTTTGCTATGAAAAAAATAAATATCCTCTTAGCCCTAGTCCTATTTTGTTCAAAACTTTCTGCTCAAACCACTATTAATGGTGAAATCAGAGAGATGGCGACACAGAAAATACTTAAAAGTGCCTATGTTTCGCTTGTTAACCTTGCAGATTCTACCAAAAAAAGGACAGTGCCTACTAACGAAGCTGGTAAGTTTCAATTCACTCAGGTAGGTGCTGGCAACTACTCTGTTCGTGTAAGTTTTCTCGGATATAAAGAATACAGACAAGCCCTTACAGTGGCGGATGAAGCTACTATCCCATTAGCAACCATGTTTTTGATTGAAGATAGCCAAACCTTGAATGAAGTACAGGTAGTTGGACAAGTAGCTGCTGTAATTCAGAAAAAAGATACCCTACAGTTTAATGCTCGTGCCTACAAGGTAAACCCAGATGCCAATGCTGACGAATTGATTGAAAAACTTCCGGGGGCTGTTGTTGAAAATGGAAAGATGCAAATTCAAGGCGAGGAGGTAAAACAGGTAATGATTGATGGAAAGCTTTTCTTTGGAAAAGATGCCACTGCTGCCATGAAAAATATTCCTGCTGAAGTAATTGATAAAATTCAGGTATTTGATCAATTGAGCGAGCAGTCTCAATTGACAGGTTTGGATGATGGTAATACCACAAAAACAGTTAATATCACTACGCGTCCCGACATGAGAAATGGTGTTTTTGGACGTAATGCAGCGGGTGTCGGAACGAATGATACCTATAGAGTAACATCAAGTATCAATAGATTCAAAGGAAATAGTCGTCTAACACTTTTGTTTCAATCAAACAATATCAATCAGCAAAATTTTTCTTCTGAAGACCTTATTGGTGTAGCAAGCGGAAGTGCACAATCGCGTAGAGGCGGCGGTGGTGGCGGAGGTGGAAACCGCGGCGGTGGCGGTGCTGGCGGGAGCGGTGATAATTCTAGCAATTTTTTAGTTAATAATCAGCCTGGTTATAATTCAACGAATGCTTTTGGTCTAAATTATTCTAACGAGTGGGGAACAAAACTAAAATTGCAAGGGAGTTATTTCTTAAATCAAGCGAGTAATTCAATTGTTGAGAAAACTTACCAACAATATATTCAAAGTTCAAATACAGGACAAACGTATAGTGAAAATAGTAATTCAAGTACAAACAGTTTGAACCATCGTGCTTATTTTAGATTAGAATATAAAATAGATGATAATAATTCATTGGTAATGACACCTAACTTGAGTTTTCAGACGACTGATGCTAACTCTGGGTATGATGGAGTAACCAATTTTAATACTACCAAACTGAATGATGTTACTAATAAAAATGCTAGTAACAACCATGCTATCAATTTTTCAAATAACATATTATTCAGACACCGATTTGCCAAAATGGGTCGTTCTTTGACTTTCAATGTTACTACAACATATAATGATAGAAATGCTGACGGTTCATTGAAATCAGTGAATAATTTTTATGGTACAAACCCATCAGCTAGAATCCTTAATCAGCGTTCTCATACTGATGCTAATGGTTTTGGATTATCGTCAAGTTTGTATTATTCCGAACCTATCAGTAAACAAAGTGCTGTTTTCTTGAGTACAAGTTTTGGGTATAACGAAAACCAATCAGAAAAGTATGCCTATAATTTCTCGGATGCAGAGCAAACGTATAGTCGCCTAGATACACTTTTAAGTAACGTTTTTAATAGCGATTATTACAATTATAGAATTGGAACAGGATTTCGTCAGTTTTCAAGAACGATGAATATTTCGGCTGAGGTACGTTATCAAAATGCACATTTAATGAATGAGCAAATATTCCCTAAAGTGTATAACTTAGATAAAAGCTTTAACAATATTTTGCCTTCATTCTCAATGCGTTATAATATTAGCGGTAATGCTAAATCTATCCGTTTTAATTATCAAACACAAACGCAACAGCCAAGTGTTAGTCAATTGCAAGAGGTGGTGAACAATAACAACCCATTGAAATTGTCAACAGGTAATTCAGCGCTTACGCAGGAATATCAACACCAACTTTCGTTGCGCTACACCGCAACGAATCCCACTACTTTTTCAAACTTTGTTACTTTAATGAGTGCAAATTTTGTGATGGGAAATATTACTAATAGTAGCTTTATAGCAGCCAGAGATACCGTAATCAGTAAAGACATTGTATTAAAAGCAGGTTCTCAGTTATCCCGACCAGTCAATTTAGATGGCCAGTATTCTTTAAGAGGATTTATGTCTTATGGTTTCCCTGTAAAGTCTCTTAAATTAAACATCAATACCAACCTTACAGCTAGTTTATCGCGTACGCCCGGTTTGATTAACAATGTTTTAAATTATAGCGATTCTCAGAAGTATGCCTTCGGTTTGGTAGTTAGTAGTAATATTAGCCCAAATGTTGACTTTACGATTTCGTCAAACTCAAACATTAGTTATGTTCAGAACACAGTTTCTTCAAGTTTGAATAACAATTACTTTAATCAAAATCTGAAAGTGCGTTTGAATGTTATTTTCTGGAAGGGCCTTGTATTTAATACGGATGCTACTTATTATTCAAACTCTGGACTTTCGTCATCTTTTAATCAGTCTTATACGCTTTGGAATATGGCTGTAGCGAAGAAATTATTCGAAAAACAACAAGGAGAAATTCGCTTGTCTGTGTTTGATTTACTGAAATTGAATACAAGTATCCAAAGAAATATTACAACGACGTATATTGAAGATGCTCAATCGAATGTACTTCAACAATTCTTCATGCTTACGTTTAGCTATAATTTGAAGAAGTATTGGAAGAGTTAGGTGTTTAATTGTGAGTTAGTGAGTTAGCGATTGAGTGATTTTTTTTAATTGTGAATGAGTGTTTTGTGAATGAGTGATTAATTTTAAATAAAAAATAAATGATTTTTGGGAACTCATTTAATCTAAATCGCCTTTCCAATCACTCAATCACTCAATCACTCAATAAGGCGATGGCCCAACAGAAGTCCACCCACCATCTACCACTATGCTTTGTCCAGTAATTTGTCTGGAAAGGGGAGACACCAAGAAAAGAGCTGCATTAGCAATATCTTGAACAGTAGAAGGTTTGCCAGTAGGCGTAATACGCGACCACGTTTCTATATAATTAACATCACTTAACGTTCGTTCAGTTAAAGTAGCCCCTGGAGCAACAGTATTAATATTGATTTGATGTGGTGATAAATCAACGACCAAGTTTTTAGCCAATTGTTCAATACCTGCTTTTGTCATGCCATAAGCTGCCAAATATTTGTGAGCTTGATGGCCAGTAACCGAAGATGTTAATAGAATACTACCTCCATGTCCTTGTTCTACCATTTGTTTAGTGGCAGATTGAGTAAGGAAAAATGTTCCAAAAAGGTTTACTTGAAGAATCTTTTGCATAGATTCAGGCTGATATTCCCAGAAATCACCAAACGTAGTTATGCCTGCATTAGCAATAAGAATATCAAGTTTTCCAAAAGTAGCGATAGTACTTTTTATCAACTCTTGTATGACGGTTAAGTCGGAAACGTCTCCACTAAAAGCTTCGCAAATACCTCCAGTTTCTTGAATGGCTAGAGTAGATGCCTCCGCCAAACCTTTGTCGATGTCATTTAAAATTACTTTTGCTCCTTGTTCTGCCAATTGCCTCGCAATTTCAAAGCCAATGCCAATCCCTGCACCCGTTACGATAGCTACTTGGTTTTGGAAACGTGTTTTAAGCATGATTTTATGGTTTGTTGCTAGTTGTTACTCTTTTTCGTCAAGCTCATAATCAGAAGGTAAAGCAGTTCCGATACGATAATTACCCATACTTCCCGAAAATCTCAAAGATTGCGGAGGATATAATTCCCCTTGTTTGGATAAATACTTCATCTCTTTATTGGCTGGCTCGATAGAAGTGTATTCATAACGCATATATCTATATCGACGGTTAGGCGTAAAATCGTTTTTACCTTCATAAACAATTTCAATAGGAGAATTCAGCCTTAAAAAATACTGATGGTTGGCAGAATCTGGTGAAACTATGTTATCTAAATTTAGCTTAAAAGCTTTATTAGAAAGCTTATCATAAAAATCATAAATGCGATAATTAATTAAAGTATCCTTGATGACTAAAAACTTGTTATGCTCAAGCTGATGATTAATCATCGATTTAAAAAAATGATTTGGAGAACCAAGATAAGCTTCTCTACGGTTTTTAATCCAAGCATCTTGTTCAGCTTGAGTCTCAGCTTTCAAAGGTTCAAAACGAGTAATACTTAAATAGGCTACATCACCATTTGTTTTGTAGCTAAATTCTTTGAGCGAGCTAATTACTGTATATCCTAATTTTCGATTAGTAATTATCAGCGGTTCTTCACATTGGGCAATCAGCGTATTATCTTCCCAGTTTAGTCTTATGCTATTTCGATTCTCTATTTCATAGTTTTTGTCGTTAGCATCTACTCCTAAAAACTCGTGTTTAAAAGTTTTATAGTCTCGCAGCCATTGTCTACTATGTTTCGCTACAATTTTCACTTCTAATAGTTCTTTGCTAATCGCTAATAATTTAAAGGTAAGCATCTTGGCATGCAATTGCTTAGTTTCAAAAATAGAACTAATTGTATTATAACCAATAAATGACGCCCCGATTTGGATTGTCCCATAAGGCACTTTTAAGGTAAACTCTCCTTTTTCATTTGTTGAAGTACCAATAGATGAGCCAACCACAAATACTGCCGCGAAGGGTAGAGCCTCACTGGTTTGCTCGTCAATTACTCTTCCTTTAATTAATTCCTGCCCTAAAAAAGATTGCGAGCTTAGCATTAAAAATAATAATAAGCTGTATCTGTAAAGAGCCTTTTTCATAGAATAATTGCGTTATTTAATTTATGTGTTAAGTAATCAATACAATTTAAGCAACGTTATTGTTTTTTGTAAGCAATTGATAACTAGTGATTTGAAATGCTAATTGATAGTCACTAATCACAATTTACTTCAGGCTAATAAAATTGCTCTCGCAAAATAATATTTGCCCATTCATTTGTTTTTTAATACAGTGCATCACTACTTAATATTGAAAAGATGCTTTTAAATTACCTGATTACATTTATTGTGTCATAAAAAAATCTGGGAATGAATGTATAAAATAATACAGACATTCCCAGAGATAAGTATCGATGTTTTTAAGATTTATTTTTTCAAATATTTACCAAACCATTTTAAATAGCGTTCAAAACGATCGATTTGAAAACTTGGGTTCGTAATGCCATGAAATTGACCCGGATAAATAATTAATTCTGTTGGAATACCTACCGATTTAAAGGCTTGATACATCTGTTCACTACCAATGGCAGGTACATTAAAATCACTTTCACCTACCATAAATTGTGTTGGGGTTTTGATTTTTTCAACTTTCAAGAATGGGTAAGACAACGCAACATATTTATCAAAGTTTTTCCAAGGAGCCCCTAATTCATGTTCATATTGTAAAATATATTGGTCAGCACCATACATAGATGAAATCATCGCTACACCAGCACCACTCGATGCTACTTTAAAACGAGTATCCGTAGCAATAGTATAATCTGTCAGGATTCCGCCATAGCTCCATCCGCCAATACCTAGTTTTTCTGGGTCAGCTATGCCATTATTTACTACATAATCAGTCGCACCTAAAATATCCATTACTTCTTTATTTCCCCAGTCACCTGAAATCACTTTACAATAAGCCAAACCACGGCCATTTGAACCACGATAGTTTACAGCCACTACATTGTATCCAGCCGCTGCCAGCATTTGGCGACTTAAATCAAAACTGTATTCATCTTGTGCTACTGGGCCACCATGAATAAAAAATATAGTAGGCAATTTCTCCGTTTTTGAAGCATTAGCAGGACGATACAAAAGATTTGAAACCGCAGTGCCATCTTTGCTTTTTGAAGTAAAGCCCTCTACACTTGCCAAAGCCAATGGTGCTAGAAACTCATCGTGATGTTTGGTAAGTTTCCTAAGGTTATTATTTTCAAAAACGTATAATTCTGCAGGTGTTTGTGGGTTAGACATACTCGTCAAAAATGAACCAGATGGGTGTCTTTCTAAAGAACCAAAACTTCTTTCACCATCTAATAGCTTTGTCAATTTACCATCAATAGGGCTGAATTGTGCTATGTATCTGATTCTATCGTCACTTACCAAGGCAAGAATAGCAGAGCCATCTTTAGACCATTTTGGTGATGAAACTGGTCTGTCTAGTGATTTACTCAATAGTTTTGGTTCGCCTCCATCTTTTGAAACAGTACATAAGATAGACTGGTCATACATGATATAGTCTTCTGAGGCTGTAGTCCTCATATAAGCAATTTGCTTACCATCAGGGCTCCATACTGGTGAATAGTCTCTTCCTGTCCACGTCGTAATTTGTTTTGCCGTCGAATTTGTCTTCGCATCTATCACAAAAATATCAGTGTTAGAGTTTTTGTCAGGGTCGGCAGTATGATTACTCAAGAACGCAATCTGTGTTCCATCTGGCGACCATACAGGCGAAGACTCATCAAAATTACCTTTGGTAAGAGTATCTATTTTCTTTGTTGCGATGTCATACAAATACAAGTGGGTGTAGCTTTTAGTGATATAACCCTCCACATCTCTTTTGAATTGAAAACGGTCGATGACAATCGGTTTAGGAGATTTTGATTTTGAAGTATCTGCGGAGGTTTTAATCACCAACGCAATTTTTTTACCATCTGGCGACCATGCATAATCATTCAAATCACCTTTTTTAAAATCGGTCAGTTGTTTCCCTTCGCCACCTCTTCTATCCATTAGCCAAATTTGGCTACTTGTCAGCCCATTTCTTGAGGAAATAAAAGAGAGATATTTGCCATCGGGACTCCAACGTGCTTGCGATTCACCGTCTGGGCTATTCGTTAATTGAATAGTCTCTTTACCATCCCACGAAACCATGTAAATATCTGCATTGCGTTTATTTTTAGCTGAGTCAATCGCTGAAAGCGTATAACTTACCCAGTTTCCTTCGGGTGAAATCTGGGCATCAGAAACAGTTTTTAAACGATAGACATCCGTTGGTTTGAGGGGACGTTTTGTGGGTGCTTGTGCTTGTAAACCAAGGCTTGTAAATAACGAAAAGGAGAGTAGCAATAAATGTTTTTTCATGTTGTTGTTGAAGATTAATGAATAAAATCGAAGATAATAAAATTCCCCAATGTTGACGAATACATTGGGGAATTATTGAAGATTGTTATAGAGATTCAATCGTTATATAAATATTTTAATGAGAATCTCTGGTAACAGTACTGCCAGATTTCCCTTTTAAGAAATCCATGTCAGCACCCAAATGTGCTTGTTCTACGTGATTGATGTATAGGTTTACATACCCACGTGTAATATTCATATTGATTGCTTGCCAATTTTTGCGTCTTTCTGCTAACTCTTCATCAGATACTTCCAGATTCAACGTTCTGTTAGGTACATCCAAACTGATATAATCACCATTTTGAACTAATGCTAAATTTCCACCAGCCGCTGCTTCGGGCGAAACGTGTAACACAACTGTTCCAAAGCCTGTTCCAGACATTCTACCGTCGGAGATTCTAACTAAATCGTGTACTCCCTTTTCTAATAACTTTTTAGGAATCCCCATGTTGCCTACTTCGGCCATTCCTGGATAACCTTTAGGCCCAACATTTTTCAAGACCATGATAGAGTTTTCATCAATGTCTAAATCAGGATGGTCGATTCGCTCATGATAGTCTTCAATGGTTTCAAAAACTACTGCTTTACCACGGTGTACCATCAATGCAGGCGTAGCCGCAGAAGGTTTTAATACTGCTCCATTGGGTGAAAGGTTTCCTTTTACAACTGCAATACCTGAATTAGGCTTAAATGGGTTTTCCATCGTAGCTACAATATTTCTATTATACACCTCCGCATCAGCACAGTTTTCACCTATTGTTTTTCCGTTTACAGTCAGGGCATCATTATGAATGATTCCACTCATTTCTTTGATAACCGCTGGCAGTCCACCCGAATAATACAAATCTTCCATGAAATGCTCGCCTGATGGTTGAAGGTTGGCTAACAAAGGAATATGTTGTGAGAATTTATCAAAATCTTCAATGTTTAAATCCACGCCAATTCTACCTGCAATTGCCAATAAGTGAATAACAAAATTGGTAGAACCACCTATCGCAGCATTTACCATGATGGCATTCTCGAAAGCTTCACGTGTAAGGATTTTAGAAAGAGTAAGGTTTTCTTTCACCATTTCTACGATACGTCTTCCAGAAAATTGCGAAATCACTTTTCTACGTGCATCAGCTGCAGGAATAGAAGCATTATTCGGAAGAGATAATCCTAAGGCTTCTACCATAGTAGCCATCGTTGAGGCTGTTCCCATTACAGCACAGTGACCTTGGGTACGAGCCATGCACGCTTCTGCTTCCACAAATTCAGACTGTGAGATTTGCCCTAATTTATATGCTTCGGCAAAACGCCAAACATCCGATGTACCAATATCTTTTCCTTTGAAGTGTCCTTTGAGCATTGGTCCGCCCGAAATTACAAGCGTTGGAATGTCTACACTACAAGCACCCATTACTAATGATGGAGTAGTTTTATCACAACCGCACAACAAAACCACACCATCAATCGGGTTGGCACGGATAGATTCTTCCACATCCATACTTGCCAAGTTTCTATACAACATGGCAGTTGGTTTAATCAGGGTTTCCCCCAGCGACATCACTGGGAATTCAACAGGAAAACCGCCAGCTTCGTATACCCCAATTTTTACGGCTTCTGCCAAATCTCTAAAATGGGCATTGCAAGGGGTAAGCTCAGACCAAGTATTACAAATACCAATTACAGGACGACCGTCAAATTCGTCATGCGGAATCCCTTGGTTTTTCATCCACGCTCGGTAAATGAATCCATCTTTTCCTGTTTTACCAAACCAATTTTGAGAGCGTAGTGCTTTATTGTCTTCCATATTGCCAAATAATCATAGTTTTATTTACAAAGCGGAAATTATCAAAATTTTACCGATTTTGTATCCTGATTTTTGAAAGGTATTTTACAAATATCCATAAAAAAACCTCCAAGGTATCTTAAAACTTGGAGGTACATCATTTCTTTTAAGCCAAACTCTTTTTGATTCTATCAACGGCTTCGATTAATAGAGCTTTTGGACAAGCAAAATTTAGCCTAAAAAACCCTTCGCCTTTGAATATTTTTCCATCCATAATCCTTACGCCACCTGCTAACAATTTTTCCTGAATATCGTTGATGCCTGTTTCCCTCGCATCAATCCAAGCTAAGTATGTTGCTTCCAACGGTAATAATTTTAATCCTTTATAGCCGTTCAGAGATTGGTATAAATAATCGTGATTGTCTTTAAGATAGTCAATCAAAGCCAAACGCCAATCTTCACAGTCACGATAAGCCACAATGGCTGCATCTTGTGAATAGCGGGTTAGCGGAGGGAAAAAACCTTGTTTGGCCATCTCAAACTTCTTTCTTAACACAGGATTTGATATAACGGCTACCGAACATCCCAAACCTGCGATATTAAAAGTTTTAGAGGGCGCCATCAAGGTAACCGTTCTATTAGCAGCTTTTTCACTTAAACTGGCTAATGGTATGTGTTTTTTGGAGGCATCCAAAATCAAATCTGCATGAATTTCATCCGAGCAAATGATAATGTCATGCTTTTCGCAAATATCAACCAGTTGCTCTAATTCTTCTTTTGTGAAAACTGTTCCCCCTGGATTATGCGGATTGCAAAGCATGAATAGCTTGGTCTCAGCAGTAATATTTGCTTCTAAGGCTTCGAAATCGAACGTCCAGCGACCTGCAACTTCTATCATCGGAAATGTTTGAAGTTTTTTGCCAACCACAGCAGGTGCTAGGTGGAAAGGATGATATACTGGAATAGCCGTCATCACAGCGTCGTTTATCTCGCCATAAGCTTTGCAACTAGCATAAATTGCAGGTACTAGCCCCGGAATCCATACTTGCCATTCTTTTTCTGTTTCCCAATTATATAGGTTTTTTAGGCGTTCTTGAAGGATGTCTTTTAATCGCTCAGGAACAATGGCATAACCCAAAACGCCATGTTGTGTAATACTATTTAATACATCTAATATAGGTTCAGGACATCTGAAATCCATATCTGCCACGGGCATAGGAATTACGTTTTCAGGGTCGTTGAACATATCCCATTTCTGAGAGTCTGTATTTTTCCTATGGATAATTTCGTCGAAATTATATTTCATTATTCGATAATTGGTTTGCGTAATTTCAGCATAAATGCTTTGAATCTTAAAGAAAGCAATAAGACAATAAACATTAAGCCTGCGTTTATCATAAACGCTAATTGATAAGAATGGTTTAAATTAAAAACAAATCCAGTCATCACTGGTCCAAGCAATGCGCCTCCACCTTCAAACATGTTAATCGTACCGTTGATTTTCCCAGCGGCTTTTAGCCCGAATGTTTTAATCGCAATAATGTTATATAGTGAATAAATACCGCCCCAACTTACTGCCATCAATGTAATAGAGGGCAATATTAAAGCCGTATCCATCATAGTAAGTCCGAAAAACCCCAGTATCATCATGATACAACAAATTGAAAAAACTAGGTAAGGATTAATATAATCTGAAAAGATAGAGACGAACAATTTAGCGAATAATGCTATAATAAAGTACAAACCTAAATAAAAACTTGTACGTTTTTCAGTAAAGCCTAAACCAACCAAATGTAGAAAAATATTGGCAATTGTTCCTACTAAACAGTAAAAAGTTAAAAATCCACATAGACAAATTAACCAGAACAAATGTGTTCTGGTGGCTTCTGGATAGGTCATTCCTTCTGTCAATAAATTATTAACAGTATTCAGATTTCCTAATGGTTTTATATCAACATCACTCGGCGAGTTTTCAACAAAAAAATAGATATAAATAAAAATTAAAACGGGAAAAATGGCCAAAAAGGTAAAGCTTTGTCGCCAGCCATATTCGTGTAGTAGGTAGTGATTAAAAGGAGAAAATATGGCACTGCCCAAACTTGTACCACTCAAAACGATACCTAATGCTAATCCTTTTTTCTCTTGAAACCATGATGAAACCAATATGATACAAGACACCGAACCTGCTGTAATCATGGATACTCCTAAAAGAAAATGAATAAAATAGGCTTGATATTTGTTAGTGACAAAGCTATATGAAAACAAGGCAATGGCTAATATTAGGCTTCCGAAAAGCATCATTTTTTTTACACGAATTTTATCAATAATAATTCCAGAAACTAAAATGAAAAATAAAGTAACACTATTAGTGATGGATTCGCGAAGTTTTAATTCATCTCGTTTCCAATGGAATTCTGAGATAAAAGCATTATCAAAAACTGAGAGGGAAGTAGTAGTTAATCCATTAATGACAACGAGAATCAATAAACCAGAAAAACAAATAAGCCAAGGATAAAAATTTTTCTTTTCGTAAAGGATTTTGTTCATAATTTCTGAATTTATGGAGATACCCAAATTTAATGTATATACATCATATCATTAAACTATTCAGTTGCGTTACAGGTTCATTTTTCAGTATTAAATGAGGTAAATAAAAAATAAGCTTAAAAAATAAAAAAATATTCTTGGAATATCCATACAATAGTTGTAAATACTTGTGGTATTTTTACTCATTGTTTTATTATAATTATACTAACCACTCCGGATTATATTGTAAATCAGCTAATTACACTTAGCTGAAGATTGAAATTATACAAAAGTTATACCACATATAAAGGTGATTTTATGATTAAAAATGATAAAATATCAAAAAAATGATTAAATTTTGGCTCAAAAAGCAAAATATAACCAATATTTAGTTTTTTCTTTTAAAACAGTCATTTTTATCTGAATTTCCTTTTTCATAGCTTTACTATATAATTCACTCAACAAAATGTTATAATCCTTAATGTTTTTTTACCACTATGAATATTATATCAAAACTAAGTCTGATTTGGTTTATCTTTCTCTTCCATGTTACTAATGCTCAATACCTTGAACCTTCGTTAGACCGTGCGCCGTCAAATTGGTTCAACCTAGATTTCTTGGATGATAAAGTAAGAGGAATAAGTACCGAAAAAGCTTATAGAGATATACTAAGAACCAAAAAATCAAAACCTGTTATCGTTGCTATTATTGATTCTGGAGTAGATATTCTTCATGAAGATTTATGTAATAAAATCTGGGTTAATACTAAAGAGATACCTAATAATGGTATTGACGATGATAACAATGGGTATATTGATGATATTCATGGATGGGATTTTTTAGGAAATAAAGCAGGTGAAGATATCGCTAAAGAGAGTCTGGAAATTACGCGTGAATTTGCTAGACTTCAAAAGAAGTATCAAGTTAAAGTAGATATAGAAAAACTGTCTGCTAGCGAAAAAGAAGAATATAATTTATACAAGAAATATAAACTAGCGTATGAAAGCAAAGTAAGTGAAGTAAAAGAGCAAGGTACTTTTGTAATTAATTTATACCACAAATTTATTGAAGCGAAATTCTCGCTTTGCAAGCATCTAGGTGTAAAGGATATTACAAAGGAAGAGTTAACTAAAATCGGGAGTAAAGACACAGAGGAGTTAAAGAAAGCAAAAAGAGTATTTGAACTGATTTTGGATTTAGGTCAGGATGAAGCCAAACTTCGAGAGGCTTTTGAATATTATGATACTCAACTAAATTATGGCATCAACTTAACGTATAATCCTAGAGATTTAATTGGTGATGACGTTAATAATATCCATGATAGAAATTATGGCAATAACGAAGTAAAAGGTCCAGATGCACATCACGGAACGCACGTAGCAGGAATAGTGGCGGCTAATAGGAATAATGATTTAGGGATTGCAGGTGTAGCCGATAATGTTCAGATTATGGTAGTTAGGGCATTGCCTGATGGTGACGAGCGTGATAAGGATGTAGTGAATGCTATTTTATATGCGGTTGAAAATGGAGCGAAAGTGATTAATATGAGCTTCGGAAAAACAGTTTCTCCGCAAAAAAGTGCGGTTGATGACGCTGTAAAATTTGCTCAGTCGAAAGGTGTTTTGTTAATTCATGCGGCAGGGAATGAAAATGAAGACATTGATACGAAAGAAAATTATCCAACAAAACGATTTTTGGATGGCAGTGAAGCCGATAACTGGATTGAAGTAGGAGCGACGTCTTGGATGCAATCTCCCAATACAGTGGCTGAGTTCTCAAATTATGGACAGAAAACGGTTGATGTTTTTGCTCCTGGTGTAGACATTCAATCTACTGTAGTGGGTTCAAAATATGAAGATTTAAGTGGCACAAGTATGGCCGCACCCGTTGTAAGTGGCTTAGCAGCATTATTGATTTCGTATTATCCTGAGCTTGATTATAAACAAATAAAGCAAATCATTCTGGAGTCATCAATCAAACTAACGCAATTAAAAGTTGCTCGTCCGGGTTCGTCTGAATTAATAGAGTTTGGAAAGCTTTCTACCAGCGGAGGAATAGTGAATGCTTACGAAGCTGTAAAGATGGCTGAAAAAATAAAAGAAAATACGACTAAAAATTAGTGCTATTTCGTTGATTTTAATAAATGTCAATTAACATATTGAATTTATCAATTCATTCTGAAGCAATAATTAGTATTTTATTGAAATATTGGTTATTTTTCAAAAACTTTTGTCAGAAAAAAACAAGATGAGTTTTAATAAAATTAGCTTGCTTTATACGTGGCAATAGTAAAATATAATGACATTTTTCATCAATGAATAATTTTTCTTGTAAACGTTAATTAAGACAAGAGCTTCAGATTAACCTTCAAACCATGTCTATCGTTAGCAATAATATAAAGTATCTTCGTCGATTAAATGGACTTACTCAAGAACAATTCTCACGTAGAATTGGTATTAAGCGTTCTCTGCTTGGAGCTTACGAAGAGGCCAGAGCAAACCCAAATTTAGAAAACCTGAAAACCATCGCTCAGGTATTTGGCACATCGGTTGATTCGCTGATAAAGACTGATATTAGAAAAATCAGGGAGACACCGGGTATAAGTTTGGGACAAAGTACTACTGGAATCATGGAACAAGTAAAAGTACCAGTAAATGATACAGTGGGTACTTTTCAGAAAAAAGAAGTTGAAGCACAGCCTATTGCTAAAATTATTGATGAGTATTTTCAAGAAAAGGAAGAAGACAAGCAACCTATACGTACAGAGAAACAATTTGTACCTAATAGGGTAAACTATAATATTTCAGAAAAAACTTTCCAGTCATTTACTGATAATCAGTACACTAACAATAATAAACCGCTTAGCGAAAGTCCACAAAAGAGTTTTGAAATTAGGATTCCTTATGTAAAAAGAAGTCAGATTAAAGATTATTTAGCTAATTATACTAAATCGGAGTATATCAAGACATTAGCTACATTCTCCCTTCCATTTGTGAGCTCTGAAAAAAGCAGGGCTTTTGAAATGGGCAGTGATTTCCCTTTACAAAACTCAGTAGTAATTGGCAATGCCATCGAACACTGGACAAATATTCTGGATGGCAAATTTTATATTTTGATTACGCCACAACAAGGGATTATTTATCGAAGAGTTTATAATCAAATAAAAGTAAAAGGCACTTTGTTACTAAGCTCTGATGATTCCTCTATTCCAAGTTTTGAAATTTCATTGAAATCAATTGCTGAGATTTGGGAAGTGTCTGCTTTTATCAGCAAAGAACTTCCAGAACCTAGAATCTCTTTAGAACGAGCAAAATCTTTGATTGAAGAATTAAGTTTAGAACTCAATCAATTGAAATAAAGAAAAATGCCTGCAAAATTAATTTTGCAGGCATTTTTC
>NZ_JBWKYN010000093.1:0-5374 GCF_059423785.1 Arcicella sp. GW458-12-2-14-TSB2
CTTCTGTCTAATTGATTATTCTTATTATAGGAATTGTATCTTATTAAAATCCTAGTGTTTTTTAAGTTTCACAATTTTATGTAATGGTGTTTCTAATGCTTGTTTAAACGCACCAGTCGCATCAAATAAAAGTACTTTACGGTTTGTTCCGTCACTAATAGCTACATAAATATTTCCATCAGCATCTTTACCAGCACGTTTTACAGTATAACCTGCGTAATTAGTAGTAACGTAGCTTGTTAGCGTAGCTGGCAAAGTAGTAATATCTACTTCTGTTAGTTTCGCTTTTCTAGCATAATGCTGAAGTGCTTTTACAAATACACCATTGGCATCAAACAATAACCCTGTTTCAACATTATTTAACGAAACACCTACTACATACTGCCCTTGGGCATCTTTACCAGCAAACTTGATAGTTGCTCCCGCATAATTGGTAGAAATATAAGTAGTGATAGTAGCTGGCAAAGCCGCTGGGTCAATACTCGTAATATTTCCTTTACATTTTTGTTTGGTTACCGTATCAGTCACAGCAGCCGTACGGGCAGCAGACACTTCTAAAGCTGAATAATTATCATCCGAAGCCGATAAATCCTCTTGCTTTGAACAACTCGCTAACATGACACCAATAAACGCTGTCATTATAAACATTAATTTTTTCATTGTGTAATGGTATTTAAGTTTAAATTAATTTGATCTTAACAACTACATAGACAGCCCTATTTTCATAAGCGTTGCATAGCAGGTAAAAATACTTATTATTCCACTTAAATATAATCTTATTATGAAAAAACATAATTATATTAAAATTATAGCAACAAAAAAGGCTTCCATTGCTGGAAGCCTTTTCTTAATATTATTACTCGAAAGTAAATTATGCTAAAGCAATACGTTTGAAAGTACTGATAGTTAATCCTTTTTGAGTTTGCTCTAACAATTGTTTGATATTGATAGAACCGTCTTTTACAAATTGTTGGTTCAACAAAGTGTTTTCTTTGTAGAATTTCTCCAATTTACCTGTTGCAATTTTTTCTAACATTGCTTCTGGTTTTCCTTCTTGACGAGCTTGGTCTTTACCGATTTCGATTTCACGTTCGATAGTAGCAGCATCAACACCGTCTTTATCCAAAGCAACTGGTTTCATTGCAGTGATTTGCATAGCGATATCTTTACCAACTTCAGTAACATCAGTTCCTGTTACGTTTGTAAATGCTACTAAAACACCGATTTTGTTGTTAGAGTGGATATAAGAAACAACTTTATCAGCAGTGATATTTTCATAACCAGCTACATTGATTTTCTCACCAATTTTACCAGTTAATTCAACCATTGCTTCTTGAGCGTTACGTCCGTCAGCTAAAGTAGAAGCTAATAAAGCATCTTTATCTGCTGCATCGATAGCAACTGCTGATGCTAATAAAGCTGCAGCTAATTCATTGAAATCTGCCACTTTAGAAACTGGTTCAGTTTCGCAAGCTAAAGCAACTAATTTACCATTTGTTCCATCTTCGCTAATAGCAACTAATACTACACCTTCGTTAGTAGCATTGTCTGCACGTTTAGCAGCCACTTTCTGGCCTGCTTTACGAAGAATATCAATAGCGGCTTCAAAATCACCACCTGCTTCAGTAAGGGCTTTCTTACAATCCATCATGCCCGCACCGGTCATTTGTCTTAACTTATTAACGTCTGCTGCTGAAATAGCCATCGTTTTATTGATTTTAGATTTTGGATTTACGGATTGCTAAATTGAACTGGCTTTTATTACGTTAAAATCGCAATCCGCATTCGCTAATTCAATGTTAATTTTTAAAGGAACAGCCCATAGAATTCCATGGGCTGCTTCAATTTTGATAAATTATAATGATAAAGTTATGACAAAAAGATAGTTCCTATGGCTTTCTCAGATTATCATATCTTCAAATTATTATTAATCTTCTTTCTCGTATTTAGCCGCAACTTTCGCTGCTTCTTTAGCTGCCTCTTCATCAGCTAAACGCTTCGCTTCTTCTTCCTCTGCTAAACGAGCATCGTCTTTATCTTGTTTACGCTCCATTAAGCCTTCTTCGATAGCTTTACCAATTGCTAGAGTAATCAAAGCGATTGATTTGTAAGCATCATCATTAGCTGGTACTGGATAGTCAACTAAATCAGGGTTCGAGTTAGTATCGCACATTGCGAAAACTGGAATACCTAATCTTTTTGCTTCTGCTACTGCAATGTGTTCACGCTTAACGTCAACTACGAAAAGAGCTGCTGGTAAACGAGTAAGGTCAGTGATACCGCCTAATACTCTTTCCATTTTCTCTTTATCACGAGACATCATCAAACGCTCACGTTTTGCTAAAGCTTTTACGGTTACTTCATCTTTCAATAATCTGTCGATAGTTGACATTTTTTTGATTGATTTACGTACTGTAGCGAAGTTTGTAAGCATACCACCTAACCAACGGTCAGTTACGTAAGGCATTTTCAAACGACGAGCTTCTTCAGAAACAATTTCTTGTGCTTGTTTCTTTGTAGCAACAAACATTACTTTACGACCTGAACGAACTACCGCTTTGATAGCAGTACAAGCTTCGTCTAAACAAGCTAAAGTTTTGTTCAAATCAAGAATGTGGATACCATTCTTCTCCATAAAGATGTATGGAGCCATTCTTGGATCCCACTTACGTGTCATGTGTCCAAAGTGAACACCAGCATCCAAAAGGTTTTTGTATTCTAATTGTGCCATTTTCTGACAGTCATCAGCCTTAAGAATTTGAAAATTTGGGGATTTGAAAATTTGAAAATGTATTAACATCTCAAACTATAAAACCTAATCCTTTTCTGATATTAAGAACTGTACGACCAATTTTTTAAATGAAAAAATATGAAAAATATATCACTAACACATCGGTCACTGTAAGTATTAGTGAAGAAGTAATTTGAAAATCTGGAGATTTGAAAATTTGAAAATATTATTTCCCAATTTTCAAATTGCCAGATTTCCAAATTACAACGAATATTAACGTTTCGAGAACTGGAATTTACGACGAGCTTTCTTACGACCTGGTTTCTTACGTTCTACCATACGAGGGTCACGTGTTAAGAATCCTTCTTTTTTCAAAGCTGGACGACGCTCAGGGTCGATTTCTTGTAAAGCACGAGAAATAGCTAAACGAAGCGCTTCTGCTTGTCCTTTGATTCCACCGCCATCAAGATTTGCTTTGATATCATAAGCACCTTCAGTCTTAGTCAATGCAAATGGTTGATTAACGATAATTTGTAAAATTTCAGATGGAAAGTACTCATTCAAAGCACGACCATTCACAAGAATTGTACCGTTACCTGGAGTCATATAAAGACGGGCAACAGCTGTTTTTCTTCTTCCTAATGTATTAGTTACTTCTGCCATTTTTTTATAGAGAAGTTATCAGCTATCTGTTAATGGTTAATTCGTAAAGACGAATAACGGATAACGAATAACAAATAACGATTATTAGAATTTAATTTCAGTTGGTTGTTGAGCTGCGTGTGGATGTTCTGTACCTGCATATACATACAAGTTAGTGAACAAACGGCTTCCCAAACGGTTTTTAGGTAACATACCTTTAACGGCTGCTTCCACTACTCCTTTTGGATTTTTCGCTAACACTTCTCTTGGCGTTGCAAAACGCTGTCCACCTGGATACCCTGTGTGACGGATATAAACTTTATCAGTCATTTTCTTGCCAGTAAAACGAATTTTATCAGCATTAATAACGATAACGTTATCACCACAATCAACATGCGGAGTGAAAGAAGGCTTGTGCTTTCCACGTAAAATTTTTGCAATTTCAGAAGTCAAACGACCTACAATCTGATTTTCTGCATCTACAATAACCCATCCCTTTTCTGTGGTAGCCTTGTTGGCTGAGATGGTTTTATAACTTAAAGTATCCACTTTATTAAGATTTTAAAAGTCCTAAATGTTTTCTCAAAGAAAGCACCTCTGCCATAAGGTGTTACAAAAAATATATTCACGGTGGACTCTTATTAATTGCTGTGAAAGTATTTTCGGTAAATCAAAGTTGGAACGACTCTGATTTTCAATGATTTTGCCTTATTTTCTTTCTGAACGGGCATCCAGTTAAAAATTGGGAACGCAAAATTACGGAGTTGTTTTGGTATATGCAAAAAGTTTTACATTGTTTTCGCTGATTTTCTTAAATATTTTTACCTTTTTTCTCTTAAATAAAAAGTATTTCTAAAAAATAACCCTCAGAATCTCAGACAATAAGGTCAATTGAACAAAGTAACTAAGAGAAAAGCCAATTGTTCTTTCTTTTGTTAATCACCAGAACGTACCTTTGTGTTTAATTATTGGCAAAATATAGTTAAGTATAGGATTCATTTAGTGACCCAATAATTGAAAATTTATTAAAGCTGTGCATAAAGGAGCAAACAATACATACTTCGGCAATATCAAAGAAGGTATCAAATCTTCGTTGAAAGGGCTATCGCTATCGTGGAGACACTTGAAAGAAGCACGCCAAAGCCGAAAACCAATTTTTGTAAATAATCCTGACTACTTCAAACAAGAGACAGGTATTGTTACATTACAGTACCCCCATGAGAAGCTTCCATTACCTGACAATGGGCGTTATCAACTACATAATGAGATGGACGATTGTATCGTCTGTGATAAATGTGCAAAGGTATGCCCTGTTGATTGTATAGAAATAGAGCCTATCAAGGCTACGGGCATTGCTGGGTATGCTTCTGATGGTTCTGCGATTCGATTGTATGCAGCAAAGTTTGATATAGATATGGCAAAATGCTGTTTCTGTGGTTTATGTACTACTGTTTGTCCGACAGAATGTTTGACAATGACACACGAGTACGATTTTTCTGTATTTGATATTACCAAACATAATTTTGCATTTGGAAATCTTTCTCCTGAACAAGCCCAAGAGAAACGTGAGCTTTATGACCAATTCATGCTTGAAAAAGAAGCGATGAAGGGGTTGAAAACGAAGAAGACTGAAGGAGAATTTAAGACGCTAGACACTAGACTCGAGGATAATAAAGCTGAAGAGATTGCTCCTGCTCCAAGACCAAAACCAGCCTTTAAGCCTGCGTTTAAGAAAAAAGAGGAAGGACTGGAAGATACTGGACTAGAAGGACTTAAGACACAAGATGCTAGACTAGAAGAAACTAAAGTAGAAGATGTTTCAACTGCTCCAAAACCGAAACCAGACTTAAAGCCTTCGTTTAAGAAAAAAGAGGAAGCTCTGGAAGATACTGGACTAGAAGGACTTAAGACACAGGACGCTAGACTAGAAGAAACTAAAGTAGAAGATGTTTCAACTGCTCCAAAACCGAAACCTGTTTTTAAACCTTCGTTTAAGAAGCA
>NZ_JBWKYN010000093.1:5470-22938 GCF_059423785.1 Arcicella sp. GW458-12-2-14-TSB2
AGAAAGACACAGGACTAGAAGACGCTGGACTAGAAGTAAAAAAGGAAGTTGAAGAGATAAAAGCTGAGGAAGTTATTCCTGCTCCAAGACCGAAACCTGTTTTTAAACCTTCGTTTAAGAAGCAAGACACAGGACTAGAAGACGCTGGACTAGAAGTAAAAAAGGAAGTTGAAGAGATAAAAGCTGAGGAAGTTGTTCCTACTCCAAGACCGAAACCTGTTTTTAAACCTTCGTTTAAACCTAAACCAAAAACTGACAATTGATACCTTTTATTTTTATAGCATTTATCTTATTAATAGCCGTCTCTGCAAGTGTTGTTTTGTGGAGTAAAAATGTATTATATGCTGCATTCAGCCTTTTGCTTACTTTCTTTGGTATTGCGGCACTATATGTATTGATTGGTGCAGACTTTCTGGCTATTACTCAACTTTTAGTATATGTAGGAGGAATTTTAGTTTTATTGATTTTTGGGGTAATGCTTACCAACCAAAAAGGAAGTAAGGAGAATGGCAAGAATGATATTATTGGTACAAATACTAACCGATTAATTGGATTTGTAGTCGCCATCGGATTATTCGGGCTACTTTTCTACTCTTTTGCAAGGGCTGATTTCATCAAAATACAATCTTATTTATTCGAAACCGCCGAGACTTTTTCTACTACTCAAAATATTGGTGTTTTATTAATGACCGATTTTGTCTTACCTTTTGAGGTTTCGGGTGTTTTATTAATGGCAACGTTAATTGGTGCGGCATATCTAAGTAATAAATCTAAAGTTTAAATATTGATAAACACTGTAGATATTTTCAACATGGACAATAGTTTTCTTTCATATTATTTACTCACTGGTGCTTTACTATTCAGTATAGGCTTGGCTGTTGTAGTTACTAAACGAAATGTTATCGTAGTGTTGATGGGAATAGAATTGATGCTCAATGCTGTAAACCTAAACCTTGTAGCATTCAGTAAAAATGACCCTGATTTGCAAGGACAAATGTTTGCACTCTTTGTAATTGTAGTAGCCGTTTGCGAAGCTGTTGTTGCCTTGGCAATTGTTTTAAAAGCTCACGAACATTTTAATACTATCAATCTAGACGAAATAAGTACCAATTCGGAAGAGTAGATGGCTGGCGGATTTCGGGTTTCAGCTATCGGTTGTCAGATTTCAGTCATCGGATGCTGAGTATAGGATTTTAGCCATTGCTTATCAGATTGCCAATATTTTACTTTTTATTTATATAAAGCTAACGACCAAAAACCAACACTCCAAAACCGATAATCGAAAGCCGACGTCCGACGACTGAAAGCCGATAGCCGAAAATCAAAATATAACCTTCATCCAATTAAAATGACAAAAACTAAATACGTTTCAGAATCTCTTACTACTATGACGGAAATGATATTTCCGAACGATACCAATACTTTAGGCAATTTGATGGGTGGTAACCTTATGCGTATGATGGATGTTGTGGGTGCTATTTGTGCTCAGAAACATTCAAACCGTATTGTAGTTACTGCTTCTGTAGATAATGTATCTTTTAAAGAGTCTATCCCACTGGGTAGCGTAGTTACGCTTCAAGCCAAAGTTACCCGTGCTTTTAGTTCTTCTATGGAAGTGGTAATAGATGTTTGGGCAGAAAATATTCCAGCACAAGAACGAGTAAGTACCAACAAGGCCTTTTTTACTTTTGTCGCGGTTGACCAGAGTGGTCGCCCAATAGATGTTCCTATTTCATTAACAGAAACCGAAGAAGAGAAAGGACTTTATGACGGTGCATTACGCAGAAGACAATTACGTTTGGTTTTAGCAGGCAGGATGAAGCCATCAGATGCGACTGAATTAAAATCGTTTTTAAACGGAGGAGAATGATTTAAGCTTTGAGTTGTGAGCTATGAGCAATAAGCTGTGAGAAATAAGACTTGAGCTGTGAGAAATGAGATTTGAACTGTTAGTTTTGATTGTTTAAAATAGATTCTAATCTAACAGCTCAAAGCTCATTTCTCACAGCTTATAGCTAAAAAAGCATTATTTTAAATTAAAACGCTCCATCCCTTTTCTATCCTGTAAGGTTACGTAAGCATATTTTTTATCTGGGCTGAATACGATATTACTACTCTGCAAGCCTTTCAGTTGTACCTCTTTCTCCAATTTACCTGTTTTAGCAAATATCAAGATTTTACCTAGTCCCCAGCGACAAACATACAAATTCCCTTTTGCGTCACATTTCATTCCATCTAAACCTCCATCTTCAAAAGAAGTAAAGAGTCTTTTATTGGAAATATTTCCTGCAAAGTCAACATCAAAAGCCCAAACTTTTTTCTGAACACTTTCATTGACATACAACGTTTTTTCATCTGGACTCAAACAAATACCATTAGTAGTTCCCATTTGGTCTGTTAATAAGGTTTCTTTTCCTCCTTTATCTATGCGCCAAATTTTTCCAGTTGAGTTTTTCCAATTGGGGTCTGAGGCAAAAATGACATCTTTTTGGGTAATACAAATATCATTGGGCTGGTTGAAAGCATCATTATGGCAATACGTAGAGATTGCCTTATTCTTCATATTCACCTTTAATATATTATGACCAGAAAAATCAGCCAATAACATATTACCAGCTTTATCAAATTGAATGGCATTGGCGGTACTCCCTTTAGGCAAAGTCAGGAACAATTCACAAGTTCCATCAGGTTTTACTTTACCAATTGTGCCATCTTCTTTAAAATTAACTACATATAGATTTCCCGCTTTGTCAAAATTAGGACCTTCTATATTATTGGTAAATAGGTTCTCTGCCGTAAAATCTTCTACTTTAGTTTTTTGCTGAGCAGAAATTTGATACGAGAGTAAGGAAAGGGCTACAAGATTCAACGAGTAGCGTGTCATTGTTTTTTTCATGAATATTAATTGGAAATAGTATATAAAATTAAATTGGATTCAGTAATCAATCTTGTTATTCATGTTTTGCCACAAATCAAAAGCTTTTTGAGCTTCCTCTCTCCCCAAGGGAATCATCTGGATTTGGCGTTCAGAAATGGGCAAGGGAATTTCCTCATAAATAAAGGCATCATCAAAACCCACTTTAGCGGCATCGTCGCGCGTGTTACCAAAATATACTTTTGAAGGACGTGCCCAATAGATTGCTCCCAAACACATTGGGCAAGGTTCGCATGAAGTATACAGCTCACAATCTGCCAATTGGAAAGTATTCAAGTTTTTGCAAGCATCCCTGATAGCCATTACCTCCGCATGTGCTGTTGGGTCGTTCGTAGAGGTCACTTGATTATAACCCTCGCCCACAATTTCTCCGTTTTTTACAATCACCGCTCCAAAAGGGCCTCCTTTTCCATCCGAACTTCCTTTAATGGATAATTCGATGGCTCTCTTCATAAATTTTATGTTGTCTTGTTCCATGATGAATATTTTTAGCAAGTTAATAAACACAATCAAAACTCTAACGACTAACATCATCTTAGCCTTGCATTTGTTTTTTCAATAAAGTTTTTAGACATAAAAAATCAGAAATTAACGAGCAGATATACTTCTGATACTGATTCATATAAAGCTATTAAATGTTAAAACACGGATATCTTATTTAGTATGAATCCATATAACAGATTATAACATGGCTTTCTGTATTCTCTTTGGCATTTCCCTCTAATTTTAGCATTAAAAAAATGTCGCAAACAAAATTTTATCAGTAAATTGCAGATAAATTTTGAAAAGATACTAGTCAAATAACGTATCGGTTTGGAGACGAAGATGTAAACATCTGAAAATCAAAACCTAAAACTCAAAAAATCAACAATGAACTATCAACCGTCAGATTACCTTCCAATACTTGTTCAATTAGGGGCTGCTTTAGCATTTATTGTTGCAACAATGCTTGCAACACACTGGCTAGGGCCTAAACGTCATAGTGTACTTAAAGATGATGCGTTTGAATGTGGTATCGAATCAGTTGGTGATGCCCGCACGCCTATCTCTGTTAAATACTTCCTTGTAGCCATTCTTTTTGTGTTATTTGATGTAGAGATTATTTTTATGTATCCTTGGGCTGTAAACTTTATGGGATGGGTAAAATCGTCTTCTGATGTAGCCATTACTATGTTTCTTGAAATGTTAGTATTTATGGGATTATTATTAGTAGGCTTTATTTATGTTATCAAGAAGGGCGTTTTGACTTGGGAGAAATAGTATCGTTGAATAGAATAGGTTTTTCTATAAACAAACCTTTCCTCATTCACAGTGTTATCACATAAGTTGAATATATAATATATTGTGTTTCTGACTATTGAATAGATGGTCTCGAAGGACTTTTCTGGTAATTGGATTCACAAATAGATACAATGAGCGATAGAATAATAAAAACAGTTGATGCTCCAGAAGGAATTGAAGGACAAGGTTTCTTCGCTGGCAAATTAGATGATCTTGTGGGTCTTGCTCGTGCAAATTCACTTTGGCCACTTCCCTTCGCTACTTCATGTTGCGGTATCGAGTTCATGGCTACAATGGCCTCACACTACGACATCTCAAGATTTGGGTCTGAACGTATGTCTTTTTCAGCCCGCCAAGCCGACATCTTAATGGTTATGGGAACTATCTCTAAAAAAATGGGACCAGTTCTTAAACAAGTGTATCTTCAAATGGCAGAGCCTCGTTGGGTGCTTTCAGTAGGTGCATGTGCATGTTCGGGTGGAATTTTTGATACTTACTCTGTTTTACAAGGTATAGACCGCATCATTCCTGTTGATGTTTATGTACCAGGCTGCCCACCTCGCCCTGAACAAATATTGGATGGCTTTATGCAAATTCAAGAAATTGCAAAGTCAGAGCAACGCCGTCGTAGAGAATCTCCTGAATACAAAGCACTTTTAGCATCTTACGGAATAGAGTAACAGTTATCCGTTTTACTAAGTTTTAGTAACGACGATTAACAGATAAGCTAACAATGACAAACGAACAAATAGCACAAGATTTAGTCGCACAATTTGGCGAAGATAATATTTTTGGAATTGTAGAAAATTACGGTTTATTGAACGTAACAACTACAACCGACACCATTGTGCCGTTGATGCATTACTTATATCAACATCCGACCTTCAAATTCCAATTTTTAACAGATTTAGGCGGTATCCATTTCCCAGACGTTCCAAGCCATGAATTTGGCGTTATTTATCACCTACATAGTTTAGAAAACAATGTAAGGTTGATTATTAAATTGTACGTTACGAGGGAAAACATCGTAGTACCAACCATCACAGGTTTGTATGCGTGTGCCAATTGGATGGAAAGAGAAGCCTTTGATTTCTTTGGAATTATGTTTTTAGGACATCCAAAAATGGAACGTGTTCTGAACGATGAAGCAATGGATTATCATCCGATGCGTAAAGAATATCCATTAGAAGACGCCACTCGTCAAGACAAAATTGATGCCTTATTTGGTAGATAAATTTATAAAAATATGTCTGAAATCGCATTAGTATCAAGCCCTTTCGTAGGCTTAGAGAAAGCACAAATAGATAAAAAGTATGTCAATGAGTTGACTACCCTAAACTTAGGGCCAACTCACCCTGCCACGCATGGTATCTTCCAAAACATCTTGACGATGGACGGAGAAACCATTGTTGATGCAGAACAGACAGTAGGGTATATTCACCGTGCATTCGAGAAAATTGCTGAACGTCGTCCTCTTTATCAAATCACAACGCTTACAGACCGTATGAACTACTGTTCATCGCCAATCAATAATATGGGTTGGCACATGACGGTAGAAAAACTGTTGGGTGTTGAAGTACCTAAAAGAGCACAATATATCCGTGTAATCATGATGGAGTTAGCCCGTGTTGCTGACCACATCATTTGTAATTCTATTCTTGCTGTTGATACAGGTGCTTTAACAGGCTTCTTGTATGTAATGCAGTGGAGAGAGCACATTTACGAAATCTACGAAGAAATGTGTGGCGCTCGCCTAACGACCAATATGGGTCGTTGTGGAGGGATGGAAAGAGACCTTTCTAAAGAAGCTATCCGTAAAATTCAAGTACTTCTTGATGATTTTCCTCCTGTACTTCGTGAATTTGAAAGCCTAGTAAAACGAAACCGTATCTTTATGGATAGAACCATAGATGTAGGGGCTATTTCGGCTGAACGTGCTTTAAATTATGGATTTACGGGTCCGAACCTACGTGCTGCGGGTGTTGATTATGACGTTCGTGCCATGAATCCATATTCGTCGTATGAAGATTTTGATTTTGAAGTTCCAGTAGGAACCAAAGGTGATACTTATGACCGTTTCTTGGTTCGTGGTGAAGAAATGTGGCAGAGTTTAAGAATCATTAAACAAGCCTTAGATAATTTGCCTGAAGGCCCATTCCACGCAGATGCTCCGCATTATTATTTACCTGAGAAAAAAGAGGTTTATAACAATATGGAAGCTTTGATTTACCATTTCAAAATTGTGATGGGCGAAATTGATGCTCCTGTCGGAGAAGTATATCATTCTGTAGAAGGTGGTAACGGCGAACTTGGTTTTTATTTAGTCTCAGATGGTGGCCGTGCACCATATCGTTTGAAATTCCGTCGCCCTTGCTATATTTATTATCAAGCATTCCCTGAAATGATTAAAGGTTCAACACTTTCTGATGCCATCGTTACGATGTCGTCAATGAATGTGATTGCAGGGGAATTAGACGCGTAATTTTTGCTTAATTCAGAATAAAACATGACAAATACACAAACCATACAGTTTCCAGCTGATACGTTGGAGTTAGTTCATAAAATCATTAAACGTTACCCAGAAGGTAAGCAAAAATCAGCTTTACTTCCAATTTTACATTTGGCTCAAGCAGAGTGGAGATGGTGTAGTTCAGAAGTAATGGATTATGTGGCTAATTTGCTAAAAATAAAGCCTGTTGAAGTTTATGAGGTGGCTTCATTTTATACAATGTTTCACCTTGAACCAGTGGGTGAACATGTAATAGAGTATTGTCGTACGGGGCCTTGTTGTTTAATGGGCGGCGTTGAAGTATATGACCACTTAAAGAAAAAACTAGGAATTGAAACTGGTGAAACTACGCCAGACGGCAAGTTTACCATCAAAGAAGTAGAATGCTTGGCAGCCTGTGGTTGGGGACCTGTGTTTCAAATTCGAGAAAAATATTATATGAATTTGACCAACGAGAAGGTTGATGAAATCATTGATGAGTTGTCAAAATAGTAATGATGCAAAGTAATAGTTGTGAGTGATGAGTTGTGAGTTTTAACATCTCTTTAATTCACATAAGCTACTTAAACCTACTTTTAAAAGTAATTTATTGATATACTTTATCTGAATTCGATGCGAAGTATCGCTAATCAAATTTAATAGAAAAATGAAAATATTAACTGAACATATTGACGTACAAGGCATTGACACAATTGATGTTTTTCGTAAAAATGGTGGATATAGAGCAGTAGAGAAAGCTTTGAAAACGATGACTCCTGATGAGGTTACTGAAGAAGTAAAAAAATCTGGTATTCGTGGACGTGGTGGTGCTGGTTTTCCGATGGGTATGAAATGGTCATTTTTGGCTAAGCCCGAAGGTATTCCTCGTTATTTAGTTTGTAATGCGGATGAATCAGAACCCGGTACTTTCAAAGACCACTATTTGATGATGAAGTCGCCTCATACTTTAATTGAGGGAATGATTGTATCGTCGTATGCTTTAGGTGCTAATACTTCTTATATTTATGTAAGAGGAGAATTAATGTATGTTGTCAATATCCTTGAAAAAGCTATTCAAGAGGCTTATGACAAAGGATTGTTAGGTAAAAACATTTTGGGTTCTGGATATGATCTTGACCTTTTTGTTCAGCCTGGTGGGGGTGCATACATCTGTGGAGAAGAAACAGCCTTGTTGGAATCTTTGGAAGGTAAACGTGGAAATCCTCGTAATAAGCCTCCATTTCCAGCAGTAAAAGGTTTGTGGCAATGTCCTACTGTGGTTAACAATGTGGAATCTATTTCTGCTACTTCTTGGATTATTAACAATGGTGGTGATGAGTACGCTAAAATTGGTATCGGTAGAAGTACGGGAACCAAATTAATATCAGCCTCTGGTCATGTTCGTAAGCCAGGTGTGTACGAAATTCCATTGGGTATTACTGTTGAAGATTTTATCTATGCAGACGAATGGTGCGGAGGTATTAGAGACGGACATAAATTAAAGGCTGTCGTAGCGGGTGGTTCTTCAGTACCTATTCTTCCAGCCGAGTTGATTCTTAAAACTGTAAACGGTGAAAATCGTTTGATGACTTATGAATCGCTTTCTGATGGAGGTTTTATTACAGGTACTATGCTTGGCTCTGGTGGTTTTGTTGTAATGGACGAAACTACTTGCATTGTTCACAATACACTTACTTTTGGTCGTTTTTATCACCATGAATCATGCGGACAATGTTCGCCATGTCGTGAAGGAACGGGCTGGATGGACAAAGTCCTTTATAGAATAGAACACGGAAAGGGCCGTCAGGAAGATGTTGATTTATTAGTTGATGTAGCTAAGAAAATTGAAGGTAATACGATTTGCCCATTAGGTGAAGCTGCCGCTTGGCCAGTAGCTGCTGCTATTCGTCATTTCCGTGATGAGTTTGAATGGCACATTAAATTCCCTGAAAAAGCCACACAAAAAGGAGCCGTATTTATGCGTGAAGGGGCAAGTTGGAGTTTATAATTTAAAAGATATGCAAAAAAAGATATTATTTATTGGTCACGACGCCAATGTTGCGGGTGCACAATATGTACTACTTGATTTACTTAAATCTTTAAAAAATCAAGGGTTAGAAATATATCTTTTATTAGCAAAAGGCGGGACTTTATTGGCTGAATTTAATAAAGTAGCTAATGTGATTCTTTGGGAATACAATGAAGAATCTTCAAGAAGAAATCCTTATTCAAGAATTATTTACGATAAAGTTTTTAAATTAAACAAAATCCGTAAACTGAACTTTTATCAGGAAAAATATAAAGAGTTAGCCGAGCTAAAGTTTGATTTGATTTTTTCAAATACCATTGCCAATGGTGGCTTATTGCGAAGTCTAGAGTTTTTGAAATGTCCCTTTGTAGTATATGTACATGAACTTGAAAATTCTATACAGAAATATACGTTACCTGAGGATTTGGAATATCAAGTACAAAACTGTACTCATTTTTTAGCCGCCTCAAAAGAGATTAAGAGTAATCTGTTTAAAAACCATCAAATTGCTGAAGATAGAGTAACGGTTGTGAATCCATTTATCTCAGTAAATGGTATCCTCAATAAGCTGCATTATGCGAACAGAACAGGTATCAGAAAACGCCTGAATATTCCTAATGACGCTTTAGTGATTGGAGGATGCGGAAATTTTGAATGGAGAAAAGGCGTTGATACATTTTTGTCAGTAGCAAATGCTGTTTTTAGTGAAAAGAAAGATGTTCACTTTTTGTGGATAGGTATTCAAAAAAACTCTGTTGAACACCAAAACATTTTGTATGATTTGGAAAAAATGGGTATTGAAAATCACGTGCATGTCATTGCTCCTACCAGAGATAACATCGATTACATGGCTTGTTTTGATATATTCTTTCTTTCTTCAAGAGAAGACCCTCATCCATTAGTGATGATTGAGGCAAGTTTGAATAAAATTCCTGTCGTGTGTTTTGACAAAGCTGGGGGTGCTCCTGAATATGTGGATAAAGATGAAAGAGTAATCATTCCTTACGGAAGCATCGTTAGTGCTAAAAGTAAATTGATTACCTTGATTGAGAATAAATTACTCAGAGAAGAAATTGGGCAAAAGATGTATCAGAAAGCCTTAAATTATGATGCTTCTGTGATAGCTCCGCAGATATTACAAATTTTAGAAGAAATAAACGAGCATGAAAGTATTGCCTAATTGTTGAGATAAGGTACTCTTCAAATCGTTAATAATTAGGTTGCTCTTAGGAAAAACCGTGTTTTAATCGACAAAATTAAATATTAAGCTTTTATATGAAAGTTACAATAGATAACATCACCGTTGACGTAGCCCCAGGTACAACCATTATGCAGGCGGCTCGTCAAATTGGGCCCCATATAGCACCTCCTGCCATGTGTTATTACGAACCACTAAAGGCTTCGGGTGGTAAATGCCGTGGTTGTTTGGTTAAAGTAACAGCTGGTTCTGAAAAAGACCCACGTCCGATGCCGAAACTAGTACCTGCTTGTATTACGCAAATTCAAGAAGGTATGGTTGTAGAAAATACAATCAACGAGCAAGTATTAGAGGTAAGAAAAGGCATTGTTGAGTTTTTATTGTTAAATCACCCATTAGATTGCCCAATTTGTGACCAAGCTGGGGAATGTGATTTGCAAAACTTTACTTTCGAACACGGTGTATCTAAAACACGTACGGTAGAAGAAAGAAATACTTTTGACCCTGTAGATTTAGGGCCAAATATTAAACTAAACATGAATCGCTGTATTTTGTGTTACCGTTGTGTGTACACAGCTGACCAAATTACAGACGGACGTGTGCATGGCGTAATGAATCGTGGTGACCATGCTGAGATTAGTACTTACATTGAAAAAGCAATTGATAACGATTTTTCTGGAAACATCATCGATGTTTGTCCAGTAGGAGCTTTAACTGATAAAACGTATCGTTTCAAAAGCCGTGTGTGGTTCTCGAAACCAGTAGATGCAAGTTGCGATTGTGGAAAATGCTCAGGAAAAGTAACCCTTTGGTACAGAGGAGACGAGGTAATCAGGGTAACAGCACGCAAAAACGAATGGGGTGAGGTAAAAGAATTTATCTGTAATACATGCCGTTTTGAACGCAAAAATACATCTGATTGGACTATCGAAGGACCAACCCAAATAGCACACAACTCGGTGATTTCTGCGAACAAATATGGTGCGAACAAAATAACGCCAGCATTTCCATTGAAACAAGCAGCAGAACAGTATAAAAAGATTGACGATAATCGTGATCGTTCATTTTTAGCCCCACAAAAGCAATTAAATTAATTGATTGTAGATAGTTTACTATTTACACATTTAGATATATGGAAATTACATCAACATTATTTACGGCCAAAGCCATTTATGTAGGAATCATCTTCGCTATCACCCTTGGTGTAGCGGCCTATTCTACTTACTTTGAGCGTATCATTGCTGCTTTTATGCAAGACCGCGTAGGACCAGACAGAGCAGGTCCATTTGGTATTTTACAGCCTCTTGCTGATGCTGTAAAAATGTTCATGAAAGAAGATTTCATTCCTGCACAATCTAACAAGTGGCTCTTTATCGCTGGCCCATGTATCTCAATGCTTACGGCTTTGATGACTTCAGCCGTAGTACCATTTGGAGATAAATTAGACTTAGGAGATGGTATCATCTTAGACTTACAGGGAATTGATGTTAACGTGGGTATCCTTTGGGTATTCGGTATTGTTTCTTTAGGCGTTTATGGTGTATTAATTGGAGGATGGGCTTCAAACAATAAGTATTCATTGATTGGTGCTATCCGTGCGGCTTCACAGAACATTTCTTATGAATTGGCAATGGGGCTTTCTATCATTGCTATCTTGATGCTTTCGGGTTCTTTGTCTACAAAATCTATTGTAGAAACACAGCAAAACGGACATTGGAATATCTTCTACCAACCACTTGGTTTTGTAATATTCATTATCTGTGCTTTTGCAGAATGTAACCGTACTCCTTTCGACTTACCTGAATGTGAAACTGAATTGATTGGTGGATACCACACTGAATATTCATCAATGAAATTAGGCTTCTATTTATTCGCAGAATACATCAACATGTTTATTTCTGGTGCAGTAATGGCTACTTTATATTTTGGTGGTTATGATTATCCAGGGCATGACTTCGTAGCTTCTTTTGCCTCAGAAAAATTCGGTGCTACTGTTGGAGCAAACATCGCTACCTTAGTAGGTGTAGGAGCATTAATCGGAAAAGCATTATTATTTGTTTTTGTATTTATGTGGGTGCGTTGGACTTTACCTCGTTTCCGTTATGACCAATTAATGGGCTTAGGATGGACAGGTTTAATTCCATTATCTATGTTCAATGTTGTATTGACAGGTGCATCGATGTTGTTTACTGTAAACGAAGGTGGTTCAAACTGGATGACAGTTGCCGCATCGTGGGCAGGTGTTATCATCATGTTGATAGTAACATTTACTTTCAGCGAAATGAAATACAAGAAAAAGAAATCAGCAAAATTAGCAACAGCTTAGTTTGATTAACGCAAGCAGGCTTTCAAATAAAATTTAAAATCTTTCCTTTAAGGTTTGAAGACTATTATGAAATTATCAAATAAATCCAAAGTCTTAGAGCAAGAAGAAATGACTTTTGCAGAACGCATTTACCTCCCTGCTATCGTTGGAGGTATGGCAACAACGCTAAAGCACTTCTTTTCTAAAAAAGTAACCATTCGTTATCCAGAAGAGAAACGTTATTTAGGTCCTGTCTTTCGTGGACATCATATCCTAAAACGTGACGAAGAAGGAGCTGAACGTTGTACTGCTTGCGGACTATGTGCAGTAGCTTGTCCAGCAGAGGCGATTTCGATGGTTGCTGCTGAACGTAAAAAAGGCGAAGAGAATTTGTATCGCGAGGAAAAATATGCAAGCGTGTATGAAATTAATATGCTTCGTTGTATTTTCTGTGGCTTATGCGAAGAAGCTTGTCCTAAACAAGCTATCTATCTACAACACGACAAAATGGTTCCTGTATTTGAAGACCGCTCTGAAGTGATTTTTGGAAAAGATAAATTGGTTGAAAAAATGGATAACCGCTATTTAAGAGAAGGTTGGAAATAACCATTTTGTAAATAAATTATTTGTAATATCTGATAACGATTCATTAAAAATATGAACTTTTGGTACTTTCTAACTGCTTTGACACTCCTAAGTGCTTCGATGGTGGTATTATCTAAAAACCCAATACATAGTGTATTGTATTTGGTTTTCACTTTCTTCTGTATTTCTGGCCATTATGTGTTATTGAATGCTCAGTTTTTGATGGCAGTTAATATTGTGGTGTATGCAGGAGCCATCATGGTTTTATTCCTTTTTGTAATTATGATGATGGATTTAAGTAAAAATGCTCCTGATTCAAAAAATACATTGACTAAACTAGCAGGAGCGATACTCGGCGGGACGATATTAGTTATCATCATTGCAGCATCCCGTAAAATGGATTTAAAGAACGCTGTAGGAGTAAAAGCATACGATGCTCAAACTGGAATGGTTGAGGGCTTAGGACAAATATTATACCGTGATTATGTACTTCCTTTCGAATTGGTATCAGTACTATTTTTTGTAGCGATGGTAGGTGCAGTAATGTTAGGAAAGAGAGAAGCTGGAGAGCGTAATTTCTAAGGAAATAACATCCCATAAAAAAGCCTGATAAAATTGAATTTATCAGGCTTTTTTATTTGCCCAGTTTCGAAATCATAAGGCATGAAAAAGGGTTAAATCCTATGGATTTAACCCTTTTTCTATTATCTGAACAATTGATTACTCAACAATTCCTAATTGAACGGTATTAGTCTTCAATTTTTTATCAGAAGGTATGCTTAATGTTGATACGAAAGTATCACCAACTGCTAACAAACCTTTTTCCTTCAAGAAGTCAGTCATTCCTTTTACAGTTGCTTCAACATCATTTCCTGTGGTTTCATAATAGAAAACATTTGCTCCCCATAATAACCCCATTTCTTGCTGAACAGCTTTATTAGCAGTAAAGATATACAATCCTGCTTTAGGACGATGAGCAGACAAACGGAAGGCTGTATAACCACTGTTTGTAATACATAAAATTGCTTTTGCTTCAGTATCACGTGCCAAACGGCATGCACCAGCAATCATACGGTCGTTTAATGGGAATTCAATAGCACCTTTACTTAGTGAGTGGTTTTTGAAGTAAATTGAAGCCTCGTCACCTTTTACGATTTTAATCTCATTTTGCTGTTGTTCAACTACCTCTTGGATATGAGCCATCGTTTGAACAGCTTTCAAAGGATATGCTCCCGATGCAGATTCTCCACTCAACATGGTAGCAGAAGCTCCTTGCAATACAGCATTAGCCACATCTGAAGTTTCAGCACGAGTAGGCACTGGATTAGAAATCATTGATTCTAACATTTGAGTAGCAACGATAACTGGTTTTCCAGCCAAAGTACACTTCTCAACCATCAATTTTTGTAAATGTGGTACTCTAGCACCATCAATCTCAACGCCTAAGTCACCACGAGCAACCATGATAGCATCAGTAGCTTCGATAATTTCATCTAAATTATCAATCGCAAATGGAGTTTCGATTTTAGCTATAACCTTTGTATTCTTTTTACCATAAGCCTTAATTCTATCTTTGATATCATGAATATCAGCAGCAGTACGAACAAATGAAAGAGCTATCCAATCTACGCCATTATCTAAGCCAAAATATAAATCTTTAAGATCTTTTTCAGTTAAACATGGTAAAGAAACCTTAGTACCAGGTAGGTTAATACCTTTTTTAGATTTTAATACGCCACCGTAAATAACTTCTGTAATTACTTCTTTCTTTACTTTATCAATTTCTAAAACCTTAACTTCTAAATTTCCATCATCCATCAAAATTCTTTCTCCAACGTTTACATCTAAATACATAGAAGTATAAGTTGTACCAACACGCTCAGAAGTTCCCATTAAATTTTCATCCATTACGAATGTCAATTTATTACCCTCCTTAATAGTTACACCATTGTTTTCAACAAGTTGTGTACGAATTTTAGGACCTTGTAAATCCTGAAGCACTGCAAGATTTATATCTAATTCATCAGCTATTTCTCTGATTGTGTTTAGTCTTTGTAAATGATCTTCGTGTGAGCCGTGCGAAAAATTTAGTCGGAAAATATTTACACCTGCTTTAGCAAACTTAACCAGCATTTCTTTTGAATCAGACGCCGGACCTACTGTTGCTACGATTTTAGTTTTTCTTTGATAAGACATATTTCTGTTAATTATTCAATCTTGATAGTTCAATTAGATAATATACTGCGAAATTACATTTTACTATTTATACTTTGAATTAATTTTATGTGTTTTCTTCGAGAAGTTTAATTTTTATTTTACAAATATAATTTTATCAAGAAAATAAGTAACCAAATCTACAGTATATATTTCAAGAAATATCAATAATAATATTTTGTCTTCATCTATTTTTTCAAATGATTATTCTTTCAATAAAAAATCCCACAAAACAATTGCTTCATGGGATTAGTCATCATCATTTATACTAAACTAGTTCATGTTCTAAGGCTATAAAATTACTTAATACTTTATCTTGGTTAAACACGGGTAAAATATCAACCCTACATACATAAGCCCCTCCATCTTTTCGGTAATTGATTACTTGTCCAGAAAATGGAGCTCTGAGATTTAGCCGTTCTCTAATCAGTTGCCTTGTAACTAAGGATGTTTCTTTACCTTGAAGAAAATTCGGAGATTTACCAACTGCTTCATTAAAGCCATAGCCAGTCATTCTAGTAAACCCTTTATTTACCCATTGAATTTTTTCATTTGGACAAGTTATGACAACAGTATTTTCCCGAAGTTTTATAAAGTCAAGAACCATATTTAAATCAAAATCCCAAGCTTTATTTTTAGCATACTCTTTCAAAAAATCATATTCGCTAGTACCATTACCAACAATACTCATAAATTCAAAGGCATGCAATAGTGGACTTACCACACGAACTCCCTTAAAAGTATCACAATGGACATTGGTAGAAAGATTTGTCATTTTACAAAAAATTAATATTACACTTATTGATGATAGTAAGACTTTGTAAAATCATTTTGTTTTAATTTTTTTAAAATATCTTTGTTCTAATGAAATTTAACCCTTGATAAAAGTGAATCTTAAAGTCCTAAAACACATTTATTTTCTTGGCATAGGTGGCATCGGTATGTCGGCAATTGCACGTTGGTTTATTGCCAATGGATATTCGTTAGCAGGCTATGACAAAACCGCTACCCCCTTGACCAATGCTTTACAAGCCGAAGGAATCCCTGTTCATTTCTCTGATGACATCAATTTGATTCCTGCTGAGTTTTTAGCGAATAAAGAAGAAACTTTAATCGTCTATACACCCGCTATTCCTAAGGATAATCTTGAATTTAATTATTTAAAAGATAATGGTTTTACATTAATGAAGCGTTCGCAAGTATTGGGGTTATTAACAAAAAGCTTCTATACCATTGCAGTTTCTGGTACACATGGCAAAACCACTACTTCATCGATGGTATCGCATATTCTAAAACAGGCTGGTAAAAACGTTACTGCTTTTTTAGGTGGAATCACACAGAATTATGGTACCAATTTTTTAATCAATGAATCTCCTGATGATGTAATTTGTGTGGTAGAAGCTGATGAATTCGACCGTTCGTTTCTTACACTATATCCTAATCTAACCATCGTTACCTCAACTGATGCCGACCATTTAGATATTTATGGTGACCACAGTCAGTTGTTAGAGTCTTTCCAATTATTCGTTTCTCAGTTGAAAGATGGTGGGAAACTATATCAACGCAAAGGATTAAATTTAGCAGGTTTTACCAAAAATGAATCGGCAGAATATTCCTTGAATGAAGGTGATTTTTATGCACAAAACCTTAGGATTGAAAATGCAGAAATGATTTTTGACATTATCTATCCAAATGGAATTATTAAAGATTGTACTTTGCTGACGCCTGGTTTTCATAACGTAGAAAATGCTTTGGCGGCTACGGCCGTAGCTTTAGAAGCAGGATTGACGGCTGAACAAATCAAACAGGGTATTTGTAGTTTTGGTGGTGTAAAACGCCGTTTTGAATATCATATCCGTTCAGAGAAAATTGTTTATATCGATGATTACGCCCATCATCCTACCGAAATACAGGCCTTTTTATCTTCTGTGAAGGCTTTGTATCCAACGCGTAAATTAACGGTAGTATTTCAGCCACATTTGTTTACACGTACCCGTGATTTCCAAGAAGGTTTTGCAGAAAGCCTGAGCTTGGCTGACGATTTAATTTTATTGGATATTTACCCAGCGAGGGAATTACCTATCGAAGGTGTTACCTCTGAAATTATTTTCGACAAGGTAACATCGCCTATCAAAACACTTTGTAGCAAAGAAGAAGTATTAGACTTATTAGAGGCCAAACAACCTGAGCTAATAGTAACCGTTGGTGCTGGTGATATTGATACGTTGATTCCTAAGATTAAGGAATGGGGATTGGTTTAGATTGATTGGTTTTAGATTTAAAAGGCTAAGATTATACAACTTTTAAATCTAAAACCAAAGTACACATTATTATTTCAATTTAGAATTTGGTAATTTAAATTCAACTTTATATCCAAATTGAAGTTGGACAAAATTTCTTTCGTTTTCATTTGTATTAGAAAGATATTTTGCC
>NZ_JBWKYN010000094.1:0-22917 GCF_059423785.1 Arcicella sp. GW458-12-2-14-TSB2
CCAAAGCTCACATCCTGAATCTTTTTATAGCTTAAAATCTAAAGTTTAAAGTACAAAGTACTATATCCTAAAGTCTTCGAGTTTAAAGTACAAAGTCTAAAGTACAAAGTTCTATATCCTAAAGTCTTCGAGTTTAAAGTTTAAAGTACAAAGTACTATATCCTAAAGTCTTCGAGTCATCCTAAAGTCCTCTAGTCTAACGTCTTAAATCTAATATCTAAAGTCTTAATTACAATAATCACGAATAGCTGCATATGCTGCCGTAAAACCTAATTCTCCTGCTTTACTTAAATCGTTACAGCCATCAGTATCACCTAATGAATGACGAATAATCCCTCGTACATAGTAAGCCTCAGAATATTTAGGATTTAAAATAATAGCATTGTTACAATCTTGAATTGCACCTCTTTGGTCACCCATTTGAGATTTAACCATACCACGCGTGAAATATGCTTCCGAGTAAGTAGGGTTCAAGGCAATAGCCTTATTGTAATCTTCAATAGCTGCTCTACTATCGCCCGAACGAGCTTTTGCCAAACCTCTGTTATAATATACTTCAGAACGCTGTGCTGTAATTTCAGACATTTTCAAACGCTCTTGAACATTATTACGAAGCTCATCTAAAATAGTTTTAGTAATTGCCCCTACATGAACAACTTTCGTTCCTTCTGTATTACCAATTGAGATTGCTTTGTTATAATCTTCAATGGCACTTTTTGTATTTCCTAGTCTGCTTTTTGCAAAACCTCTTCCATAATAAGCACTTGCACTTTCAGGGTCTTGAGTAAGGGCTTGGTCAAAATCAACTAAAGCACCTTGAAAATCTTCTAGCTGACATTTGCTAAAACCTCTGTAGTATAACGATTCAGCATCCTCTGGCACTAATTCTAATGCTTTTCCGTAGTCAGTAATGGCTCCTTTAAAGTCGCCCATCTTCATTTTACTATAAGCTCTTCCAGAATAAGAGTTTGCTCTTTTAGGGCTAATTTCAATGGCTCTAGTAAAATCCTCTAAACTTCCCTTATAGTCTTCCAATCTTTGTTTGATGGTTCCGCGCGAAGCAAGTCCTTGTGCATTATCAGGCGTTAAATCAAGGGTTTTATTAAAGTCAGAAAGTGCTCCTTTGTAGTTTTCTAATTTCGCTTTACTAATACCACGGATAAAATACGCATTAGCATCCACTGGGTTTAAATCGATGCTTCTGTTATAATCTTGCAATGCTCCTTTGTGGTCGTCTTGGCGCGCTTTGCTTTGCCCTCTGCCACTGTAAGCCTCAGCATATTTTGGATTTAATTCAATTGCTTTATCAAAATCATTAATAGCTCCTCTGTTATCTTTTAGATTTGCCTTCGTTACGCCACGGTCATAATAGGCAATAGCATCATCTGGCTTAATAGCAATCGCTTGTGAAAAATAGCTTTGAGCCGCAGCATGATTACCAAGGCGACTTTGAGTAACCCCTAAATCCATCAATTCTTGGAAACTCTGACTCTGAGAATAACTAAAGTGGCTGTTTAGCAAAAAAGCTAAGGATAAAAAAAGTAGAATCTTCTTCATAAGTAAGAATGTATTATTTTGTGATAGTGATTTAAGCATACAATATTACAAATTTAACGGCATGTTTTTAAAGCTTATTGCCTATTCCTTCAAATTTGCAAAACAGCAATTATAAATTCACATAAAGGTAAAGAGATTATTAAAGCAATTGACCGATACCAAAAGTAATGACAAATAAAAGGGTAGTTAATGCCATAACTTTTAAGAAAGGGTCTATTTGTGCAGGCGTTTTTCCTCTGGATACTCCTCTACAAATTCTGATTAAAAGCGGAATCGTCACTACAAAAAGCCAATTTAGCCATAGCAAATTAAAGTTCTGTTCGCCCGAACCCAGATTTAGGTGAAGATCAGTATTTTTATAGCTTAAGTTGATATTAAATTCCGAGTGTTCTTTTAAGGTAATAATCGTTGCATAAATTACTGCACACAAAAAGCCAGTACCTAATAAAAACCAATGGTAGATAACGGCTTTCGCTTTGCCTAAACGTACTGGTATTGAATTCTTTCCCGTTTTGGTATCCGATTCTATGTCACGAATATTATTGATGTTCAATACTCCCACCGCAAACAATCCGCAAGAAGTAGCTGGTAATACATTTAACCAAACGAATTCATGGGCAAACAAATAATAAGTACCTAACACACCTACCCAACCAAAGAAAATCAATACAGAAATATCTCCAAGCCCCATATAACCGTAGGGACGTTTCCCAACAGTATAAGTAATGGAGGCAATGATTGCCAAAATTCCTAAGCCAAAAAAAGTAAGAATTGCTTGCGTAGAAGTATCTTTTAGGCCTTCATAGATTAACCATGTCCCTGTAATGAAGGATAATATCGACATGATAATCATGGCCTTTGTCATCTGTTCACGGGTAATAGCACCTGTTTGTACGGCACGTGTAGCGACTGTCCTTTCTACTGTATCAACTCCACTAACGGTATCACCATAGTCGTTTGCAAAATTTGACAATACTTGCAAAAAAATAGTCGTCAGAACGGCTAAGATAAAGGTAGTCCAAGAGAAAGCATGAGCTCCCGCAGCTAGGAAACTTCCCATAAAGATGCTGGAAAGGGCAAGGGGTAAAGTACGAGGTCTGGCAGCAGAAATCCAGTGTTTCATGGTGGATATAAATAATGATGAGGCTGTATAAATGAAACCTCACCCCTAGCCCGACTACGCGTCTCGCTCTCCTTCAGAGAGGGAAGCTTTAAGCCCCAAGGTTTGCTCCCCTTCTCTGAAGGAGAGCGAGACGCGTAGTCGGGTTGGGGATGAGGTTCTTTACTAAAATCTTTTATAATTTAATAGCTTCTAAAAACTCTGGACTATCAGGTTTAATTTTTGAAGCAAAGAAATGAGTCAATTCTCCTTTTTCGTTGATAACGTATTTACAGAAGTTCCAAGATGGTTCTTTATCATTCCAACCGTTCAACGACTTAGTAGTTAACCATTGATACAATGGACATTTACCTTCTCCTTTTACTACTACTTTAGAAAACATTGGGAAAGAAACACCGTAGTTTTTCTTGCAAAAAGTAGAGATTTCTTCATCTGAACCCGGCTCTTGACCACCAAATTCGTTAGCAGGAAAACCTAATACTACTACTTTACCTTTGTTTTCAGTATAAAATTTCTCCCAGTCTGCATATTGTGGTGTAAATCCACATTTTGAAGCAGTGTTTAAAATAATTACTTTTTTGCCTTTATAAATAGATAAGTCAACATTCTTTCCATCTAAAGACTTCACTTTGAAATCATATAGACTTTGTTTAGCAGGAGCTTCCATATTTTCTGGGCGACTAGCAACGTCATTTTGAGTAAAAGGTAAGGCCAACGCACCTACCAAAGAGCCAATTTTCAATAGTTTGAGTAACATAATTGTTATGAAGATTAAGATGAAAGTTAAAATAATTTTCTTTTTCATGGAATTGAAAATGTTACATTCTGCTTGGAACATTTATTCCTAATAACGCCATTGCCTTCTTAATTGTTTCTCCTACCACACTAGAAAAAGCAATTCTAAATTGTTGGGCATCCAAATCTGTTTCATTAAAGATACTTACTTCGTTATAAAAGCGATTATAAGCCTTTGCTAAGTCATAAGCATATTGCGCAATTAATGATGGTGCAAGCTCTCTGCCAGCATCAGCAACTTTTTTTGGATACTCACTTAATAAATATATTACTTCTTGTTCAGATTCCTGTAAGGCTTTATAATTACCCGCTACACCAATAATTCCTTGTTCATGTGCTTTTCTTAAAATTGAACAAATACGTGCATGAGTATATTGAATAAACGGTCCTGTGTTTCCTTGAAAATCAATAGATTCCTCAGGATTGAACAACATTCTTTTCTTAGGATCTACTTTTAGTAAGAAGTATTTTAAAGCCCCCATTGCTAAGGTATGATAAAGCTCTTCTGCCTCTTCTTTCGAGAAACCATCGATTTTACCCAATTCTAAAGTACGTTCGCGAGCCGTATCCGTCATTTCTTGCATCAAGTCGTCGGCATCCACTACTGTTCCTTCACGAGACTTCATTTTGCCCGAAGGTAAATCTACCATTCCATAGCTTAAATGGTAAGTACCATCTGCATAAGGGCGACCTAATTTTTTAAGAATTTTAAACAATACTTCAAAATGATAGTCTTGTTCATTCCCAACTACATACACCGATTTCGACATTTTAAAGTCATTGTACTTTAAATCTGCCGTACCTATATCTTGGGTAATATATACCGAAGTACCGTCTTTACGCAAAACCAATTTTTGGTCAAGTCCTTCATCTGTTAAATCAATCCAAACAGATGAATCTTCTTTTTGGAAGAATACGCCTGATTTTAATCCTTCTTCAACTGATTTTTTACCTAACAAATAAGTATTTGATTCGCGATAAATTTTATCAAAACTTACACCCATTTTTTGGTAAGTCTGGTTAAATCCAGCAAATACCCAATCGTTCATTTTGTTCCAAAGGGCTAGTGTTTCAGCATCGCCTTCTTCCCACTTTAGTAACATTGCTTGAGCTTCTTGTAAAACCTCTGTTTTTCCTTTAAGCATATCAAGTAATGTATCCATTTCATTATTTTTTTTCTCTTCGAAAAAAAGGACTTCTTTTAGTAAGGCTTGTAGCTTTTTATTGTCATTTTGGTTATCAATAAGCTTTAAAAGTGGTTTCCATTTTATATTATTCTCAACTCCAGATTCAAATTTTATTTCAAATTCAGGTCCAAATTTTGCCAAAGCTTTATAATCTAAATTCGATTCAGCTTTTTTCAAAGAATTTTCATAGTCTGCAATCTTCACGAGTGATTCATTAATCTTATCCTTTTCTAAAATAGAAAAATCACTAAAGTCACTATGGATTTTTACCTTATCTAAAATCTCTTTTAATTGTTTTTTAAAAACTTTATCAAATTCAACATAATATTTCCCCACTAAATGGTCACCTTTTAAGCCTGACGACTCTGGAGTTTCGCCATTCCCAAATTTTTGGTAAGCCAACATCGACTTACAAATATGAATACCACGGTCGTTTACCAAATTAGCTTTTACTACCTCATAGCCATTGGCTGATAAGATCTGCGAAACCGAAAACCCTAGGAAATTATTACGAAGGTGTCCTAAATGCAAAGGTTTGTTGGTATTAGGCGAAGAGTATTCTACCATCACCACTTCGTTTTTATCTGCTAATTGTCCGAATTTTTTATCTTTAAAAATTCCTCCAAACATCGTAAGCCAAGCTGTATCAGCAATGGAAAGATTCAAGAATCCTTGCACCACATTAAAACCTTTCACAACACCCGAGTTAGCCACTAAATAATTCCCAATAGCATTTCCAAGTTCTACAGGCGATTTACGCAAAGCTTTTACATAAGGAAATACCACAAAGGTAAAAGAGCCTTCAAAATCTTTACGAGTAGGTTGAAGGGCGATATTGGTTTCTTCTATGTCAAATTCAGCCTTTAATGCTGCTACGATGTGGTCTTGTAATATTTTTTCTAAATTCATTAAAATGGTTTTTTATGCTAACTGTCTGTAAAATCAAATCATAAAATTTGCTACAGAGACAAGTAAATTTATTTCTTATAAACTTCTTTTCTATTTCCTACCTTTAGTACTTCAACGGTTAAAATATTATCTTCTATTCCATAAATAATTCTGTAATTCCCTTTCCTAATTCTGTACAAATCTTTGAATCCTTCCAATTTTTTAACGCCAAAAGGCCTTGGATTATCTGCTAAAGCCATAATTGCTTCTTTAATTTTTAGAATTTCCTTAACGGGGAGTTTATATATTTCTTTTTCAGCAGTTTTAGAAATTAAAACTTTATACTTCTCCATTTTTGATTTTCTGATTTAAAATTCGTTCAAAAACCAATGAAGCTTCTTCTTTAGCTTCATTTTTACGAGATTTTGCTTCTAAGGCATCTAAAAAATCCTCTACTTCTTCTCTATGAATTTTAAGGTCAATAACTACTGCTGTTTTTAAACCTTTATCATTCGTCAAATAATTAATTCCTTTCATCTCTTTCCTTTTTTGAAGTGAAATAAATAAAATCAAATTTCATTCACATAATTTTCTACAAAGTTAGCCAATTTTATCTTGAGTAAACATCGGATTTTGTAACTTGTTATTCTAAATGTATTTAAGCTATGGAATATCTACTAACTAAACTTTTGATACTGTTGAGTTTTAGAACAAAGTATCCTTTTTGTTCAGTCCATAAAAACATTTCTTTGGCAATAATTTTGCCTTTACTATTGCTTTCTCAAAACATTTTATGGGCGCAGTTAAAACAAGTTGCAGCCATCGAAATTCCTAAAAATAATAAATCAGAAGAATCTGTTTCGGTTTTGCCTCTTGGAAAGGACGGACTATTATTTACCATTGAAAAATATGGTATGTTCAATCGTGATGGTATGCAATGGACATTCCAGAAATACGATACTGACCTCCATTTAGAGTGGAATACCAATCTCACTATATCGCATGACTACGAACTACAGATGAGTTTCCAGAACAAGGAATATTTATTTTGGCTTTTTATTGTCCCTGAGTCGCCCAAAATAAACATCGTTCGTTTGGATATTGTCAGAGGGGAAATTGATGAATTCAAAGGCGAACTACCAAGCATTATCGATATTTCTTTTTTCAAGGTATTAAGCAATACAGCATTTGTAGGAGGTAATTATTTTGACAAACCTGTTGTGGCTTCATTCACTTTTTTCAACCAAAAAGCTAAGGTTTTACATGGTTTGTATGACGACCGACTAGAAATTAGTGCCTTGGAAATAGACGAAAAAAGAACCGAACTGAATGTTATCGTAAAAGAAAGACGAAAAGGAAAATGTGGCTTGGTTATTCAAACGTATTCTTACGAAGGAAAATCTTTACGCACCATCCACGTCCCTGATAAGGAAGGCAATAGCCTAAGTTTCATCAGCGGGAAAATGTTGTCACTAAATGACAAAGAATCGCTTTTAGTAGGTAATTTTTCAAATAATTGTAATGAATTTTCAAAAGGATTATACCTCACACGCTTAGAAGAAGGCATTGAGAAGAATACTAATATCATCAAATTTGCCGATTTTAAAAACTTTTTCAGCTTTATGTCTCCTAAGCGACAAGAGAAACTGAAAGAAAAAATAGAGCAAAAAAAGAAAGAAGGGAAAGACCCCAATTTTAGCTATAAACTATTGGTTCATAATTTATTAGAAACAGACAAAGGGGCGGTATTAGTCGCAGAAATATATTATACCTTACCTAAGAATTATAATGCTTTTAATTCTGCATTAAGAAGTAGGTTCAAGAATGGTGAAAACAAGGATGATTACCGTTTTACCCATGCTGTAATTTGTGAATTTGACAAAGAGGGTAATCTGTTATGGGATAACGCCTTGGTAATGGATAATATAGAAAGCGGCGAATTGGTAGAACAAGTTCAGGTATCTACTTTACAAGACCGCTGGCTGATGGCATATTTCAAAAAAGGCGAAGTGCATTTACAGCAAATAAAGGGCAATCAGACAATTAGCGAAATAGAAATTTTTGAAATCAAGAGTGATAGTACGTCTAAACCCGACGAAGATGCGAGTGTAGCTGCATGGTATAATCAGAATTTCTTGGTCTGGGGAAAACGAAGACTAGAAACTGATGCTCGTTTTGAAGATGCTCCTCGAGAAGTTTTTTACCTCCGCAAACTTAGTTATTCCTCTCAAAAAGACGAAAAAGGTCAGTAAAAAACAACTTCAAAGTTACATTCATGAGGCTTGTGAAGGCAGAGCGAAGCTTTTTTCTTACCTTTGCAAAAAATATTTAAAATGTACCACGACGCCCTTCAACATTTACGAAAAGGAGACTCGCTTCTTTATCCATCTGATACCATTTGGGGTTTAGGATGCGATGCCCGCAACGAAAAAGCCGTTGAAAAACTATATCAATTGAAACAACGGCCTGATAATAAAGCATTTATCATATTGATTTCAAAAATAGAACAGCTTTCTGAATATGTGTTAGAAGTGCCTGAAATTGCTTGGAATCTGGTAGAATTTGCAGAGAAACCTCTTACCGTAATTTACCCACAAGGTAAAAATATAGCGCCTAATCTTTTAGGAGAGGATGGTTCTATTGCTATCAGATTGGTCAAAGATGAGTTTTGCAAAGGACTGGTTTACAAGTTTGAAAGAGCCATTGTTTCTACTTCTGCTAATATGTCAGGAGAACCTTCTCCACAAAAATTTGAGGATATTTCTCCAAAAATTATCGAAAATGTAGATTTCATTTTGAGGAATCCTCAAGGAGAAAACAAAAATGTACAGCCTTCACAAATTGTGAAATTAGGGCTAGGTGGTGACTTTAAATTCATCAGAAAATAAATTACATTGTGATTAGTAAATAGGGATGTTATAAGCTATAGGCATTAGGCAAAATATTTATTTAATTGAAAAAAGATAGTTTTTGCTTATTGCATACAGCTTAAAGCCCATAGCCCAAGCAAGTAAAATCAAACAACATAAAATAAAGAGTAATTTGTGTGCGGTCAGCCGCTGCGGTTTAAATGTAGTAATCACTAAATCACTCATTCATTAAATCGCTCAATTACTTAACAATATGAATTTCGCAGAAACTTTACATACAAATCCAATTTTTAAAATTGTGGCAGATGCCGCAAAAACCTTAAATGTACCAGCTTATGTAGTAGGTGGATTTGTACGTGATCTTATTTTAAACCGACCTTCTAAAGACATTGATATTGTTTGTGTAGGCTCGGGCATTGAATTAGCTGAATTAGTTGCCAAAAATTCTGGCAGAGAAGATACTTATCTCTCGGTTTTCAAGAATTTTGGCACTGCCATGATTAAATTAGACGATTGGGAAGTAGAATTTGTAGGAGCCAGAAGGGAATCGTACCAACGCGATTCACGCAAGCCTATCGTAGAAGATGGCACGCTAGAGGACGACCAAAATCGCAGAGACTTCACGATTAATGCCATGGCGATTTCGTTGAATGAAAACAATTTCGGAGAATTAATCGACCCTTTTGATGGCTTGGCAGACATTCGCAGGAAAATCATCAAAACCCCTTTAGAACCAAGCATTACTTTTTCGGATGACCCGCTGAGAATGATGCGTGCTATTCGTTTTGCTACGCAACTTAATTTTGATATTCATCCAGATACTTTTGATGCCCTTATCAAAGAAAAAGATAGGATAGATATTATTTCAAAAGAGCGTATTACGGATGAATTGAATAAAATTATTCTTGCTAAAAAACCATCTTATGGTTTTTTACTATTAGATTCTTGTGGACTATTAGAGAAAATTTTTCCTGAGTTTGTCAAACTAAAAGGTGTAGAAACCGAAGAAGGAAAAGGACATAAAGATAATTTTTATCATACGCTCCAAGTGTTAGATAATGCTTCTACTAAAACGGATGATTTGTGGATTCGTTGGGCAGCTATTCTGCACGACATAGCCAAACCCGCTACCAAACGTTTTGACAAGAAAAGAGGTTGGACATTTCATGGTCATGAAGAGATGGGGGCAAAATGGGTGAAAGGTATTTTCACCGAAATGCGTTTACCGTTGAATGAGAAGATGCGTTATGTAAAAAAATTGGTGCGTTTACATTTACGCCCGATTGCTCTTTCAAAAGAAGCCATCACTGATTCTGCCCTCAGACGGTTACTATACGAAGCAGGTGAAGATTTAGAAGGTTTGATGATATTGTGTAGAGCAGATATTACATCTAAAAATGGCGAGAAAGTAAAAAAATACCTCCGCAATTTCGACATCGTTGAACAGAAACTAAAAGAGGTAGAGGAAAGCGACAAACTTCGTCAGTTTCAACCCGTAGTAACAGGGGAAATCATCATGGAATTGTTTGGCATTAAGCCCTCTAAAGAAGTAGGCATTATCAAAATAGCCGTTCGTGAAGCCATTTTAGAAGGACAAATTGAGAATACATTAGCATCGGGCATTCCATTTGTGTTGGAAGAAGGTGCTAAATTGGGATTGGTGGCTGTTAAGAAAGAACAATAGCCACATAACACCTTATAAACAAAGATAGCACTGATTACAAATTAAGATATATTGTTGAAAAAAAATCAGCAATGAACCAATCACACTCTCGACGCAAATTTCTCCAAACAACTGCTGCTTTGGCTGGAACAGCTTTATTAGTGCCAGATACACTTTGGGCTAGTAAACCTGCTAAAAAAAATATTGGCTTACAATTGTATTCTCTTCGTGATGACATGAAGAAAGACCCTCTTTCTACGCTTGAAGCGGTGAAAGAAATGGGTTATAAAAATGTAGAACATGCCAATTATGTTGACCATAAGTTTTATGGATTTGAAGCCAAAGAATTTCGTAAAATTCTTGATGAACTAGATTTATCCATGCGAAGTGGTCACGTGGTGATGAAGGGTGAAGATTGGGATGCTTCAAAGCAAGATTTTACTGATTCTTGGAAACAAACGGTAGAAGATGCGGCTATTTTGGGACAAAAATATTTAATCAGCCCTTGGCTAGATATTAGTTTACGCCGAAACTTTGAAGATTGTAAGCGCTTTATGGAAGTATTTAATAAAGCTGGGGAACTTTGTCAGAAATCAGGTGTGAAGTTCGGCTATCATAATCATGACTTTGAATTTAGTCTGCGTTTAACAAGCGTGAAAGTATATGACATCATTATGCAATACACAGACCCTAAATTAGTAGCACAACAACTAGACATTGGTAATATGTACGGCGGAGGTGGCAGACCCATGGAATTATTAAAACAATATCCTGGACGTTTTGAACTGATGCACGTAAAAGATGAAGTAAAAGGCGAAAAAGAACCTTGGGAAAGCTCGATGCTAGGTAAAGGGATTATGAATGTAGCTGAAGTTTTAAAATTATCGGCTAAAATAGCGGGAACAACTGAATATATCATCGAACAAGAATCCTATCAAGGACATACTCCAATGGAATCTATGAAGTATGATTTGGAATGGATTAAGAAAGTGCAGTTTTAATAGAGCTTATTAGTTAAATGTTTATGAGTTTAGTGTTTATGAGTTGAAACAGTATCTGTGTCCTCATAAATGCTAAACTCATATTTTTTTGGTATTATCAAAAATAAGAAATGTTAAGTATTTTTATACCCGTTGTTGGTCTCCCTAACAGTCCACATTCTATCTCACTCTTGATGGCGTTCTACCCCAAATGGAAACACGACCAAGGGCAAAAGCAAAATAATGCCGATTGGTCGGGAGACCAGCCGCGGAAACAAACCTTCAACTCATAAACTCATAAACTTTCAACTCATAAGCTCATAAACTCTATTATTTTTTCCCTCGAACAGCCTTCGCAATGGCTTCCCATTTTTGCTCAGATACCTCATTTAAATCTGAAAATTCCCCTGCTCCCATTAGCCATTCTCCACCATCAATCGTGATTACTTCGCCATTGATATAAGCCGAAAATTCTGACATTAGGTATGCCGCCAGATTGGCTAGCTCTTGGTGTTCTCCTACCCTTTTTAGTGGAATCCTATTTTCAGGTGCTAACTTGCTTGCCAGTTCTTCGCCCATTGCTTCAGCAGGAAAAAGTCGTTCCCAAGCTCCTTGGGTTGGAAATGGTCCTGGAGCAATCGCATTAAAACGAATGCCATACTTTGCCCCCCACTCTACTGCCAACGAGCGTGTCAATGCTAAGACACCTGCTTTTGCTGTTGCTGATGGCACTACGTAAGCCGAGCCCGTCCAAGCATAAGTAGTTACGATAGACATTACTGTGCCTTTTATTTTTTGTTCTATCCAATATTTGCCAACCGCTAAACTAAAATTATAAGAACCTTTTAATACAATATCAACTACAATATCAAATGCTTTATGCGATAGCTTTTCGGTAGGACTAATAAAATTGCCAGCCGCATTATTCACCAAGCCATGTACTGCTCCAAAATATTCTACGGAGGTTTTTAGCACATTCTCTACTTCTTCATAATTGCGTGCATCACAGGTTATGGCTAATACTTTACCCCCAGTTTCAGCCATCAACTCCGCTGCCGTTTCATCCAACACACCTTTCTTGCGTGAAGCAATTACCACATTGGCGCCAAGTTCTAAAAAATATTTTGACATCGAACGCCCCAGACCTGTTCCTCCGCCTGTCACAATAATTGTTTTTCCTGCTAGAGCTCCATCTCTTAGCATTGGTTCATTAAAATTCATAGCAATAGATTTTATACAATTTCAAGATAAAATATAATGCAATATGTATTAAATAATATTATTATGCAAGCATACTATTTTAATTTAGCATGATAAATAAAAAAAGCTTCCCAAGCATTCCTGAATGAAATACTTGGGAAGCTTTTAATAGTCTTTTAGAAAAAGGCTTGGAAAGATTATTTTCCAGCTACTAAAGTAACATCTAAATTGAATACATCGTCGATAGCTTTGTCACCGATTGATTCAAAGAATTTTTTAGAACCATATTTCACGTTGAAATCTGTTCTGTCAACTGGAATAGAAGCAGTTGCAGTAACTTTTCCAGCAGCAGTAGTGATTTTTGCAGGGAAAGTGATAGATTTTGTTACACCGTGTAATGTTAAGTCACCTGTGATGTTAGCACCAGATACTTTAGTGATTTTGAAAGTAGATGTTGGGAATTTTTCTACTTCGAAGAAATCACCAGTTGTAATGTGACCAATGAATTTTTTGTTGTATTCAGCATCTGTAATATCAGTACATACGATTGATTTCATATCGATTACAAAAGTACCACCAGTTACTTTAGCACCTGAAGTTACTAATGAACCAGAAGAGATACCTACAGTTCCTTCGTGCTGACCTGTTACTTTTTTAGCTAACCAGTGAATTTTACTAGCTTTAGTATCTACTGGTAAAGCTGTTTCTTTTTTACCGTTGTTTGGAGTACCTGCAACTGCTACATTTACTAATAAAGCTGCTGCGAAAATGCTAAGAATAGATTTGATAGATTTCATTACTTTGATTTTTATTTAATTATTTATTACTTTTTTTGTTGTTCTGATTCTGGTGGCGATTGTCTTAATTTGTCCAACAAATCGCTTAATTGTAGGGCTTCGCTTTCGGTTAAACCATACATTTGTTTTTCCCACTGCTTTTGCAAAACATCTAATTCTGCTAATAGGTCTAACCCTTTTTGTGTGATAAGAATATCAACAGCACGGCGGTCATTAGGGCATTCTCTCCTTACCACCATCTCTTTTAATAAAAGCTTATCTACTAACCTAGAAGCATTAGACATCTTATCAAGCATTCTTTCAATAATACCTATTACCGTGATAGGCTCTGGATAATGCCCTCTCAAAATTCTAAGCACATTATACTGCTGAAGTGTTAAATCAAAAGGTTTAAAAACTTCCATTTGCAACGTTGTCAACCAATTGTTCGTATAAACAATATTGACCATTGCTTTGGCATGGGCTGATTTAAAGCTTGCTTGTTTTATGTCTTTTTCGATGCTCATAATTTTAATACGCTACAAATTTAATGTAAAAACATTTAATGTTAATACATTTATTTGTTAATTTTTTGTTAATATATTTAAATTGCTGAATTTCAAGTAATTAAAAATACAATTATACTGATTTTCTCATTTTATTAAGCAAATCATGTAAGATGTCTATCTCTTCTTTGCTTAGTCTGGAATAATTCCCCTCCCATTCAGCCACTTTTTGATCTAATTCTTCTATCAATAATAATCCTTTATCCGTAATCGCTACATCCATCGACCGTTTATCAGTTTTTGAACGTACTTTTAAAACCAATCCTTTTTCGATTAATTTATCCACCAAACGAGAACCATTCGACATTTTATTTAGCATTCGCTCGATGATGAAATTTACTGAAACTGGATTGGGCGAACTTTCAAGAAGGATTTTTAATACAAAATATTGTTTGTCTGATAATTTATATGACTTTAAAATTTGTGAATAGTGATTAAGCAACCAATTATCAGTGTACATCAAATTCACAGCAACTTTTTCATAAACATTCTTAAACGACTTCTGTTTAATGTCTTTTTCAATGGACATAGGCAAATGTATTATTTTAATTTATAGGATATTTTTTCATTGACTAAAAAAACGTAAGCTTACTTGATAATGTTTCAACAATGCATTACAAAGTTAGTTAACGGTCATTTTATTACTTAAATGGGACTATTTCGGGTGCAGAAATATCGAAATCTTTTAATCTGAGATTATAGGTTGTATTGAATGAAGCATCCAACAATTTAACATCGGGCAAATTGGGGAAGTATGAAAACTTTATTTGGAAGGTATTGAATGTTAGATTTTCGTTTCTCAAACGTATCCCGATTCCAATACTGGTATAAGGTGTTTTATTAAGCAAAAACTGATTTTTAGGATTAATAAAGGCAAAATCTGTTTGGAAAAAAGGAGCAATCCTAAATCCAACAAAATTTAGCCTTGAAAAAAACACTATCTGATAGCCTATCCCCAGTTTTTTAGTTCCCCACAGATTGTCGCTGTTTACATCTAAAATACCATTTTCACGGTTAATATTGACGAATTCACCTGTATAGCGTTGTGTACCAAAGGCATATTTGATGTTGACAAAATGCCTAATCTGAGTACGTCTTCTAAAGGCATGAAGTGTACTAAAATAGTTAGACTCTATACTCAACCCTGTTGTGCCATTAGAATATCCACCAAAATTCACCAACCCATAAAGATAACCTGCCTTTCCGATGTATTCTCCTTTGGCTAATTTCAAGCCAGCATACATTCGGCTCCCGTATGCGTCTGAGTTTTCTAAACCAGTTACAAAAGTAGCTAAGTATCCATAAGGAACGTCTTCTGTGAGTCCAAAGCCATAAATCAAAATATCTCTTTTATATTTTCTGTTTGAAAAACCTATGCCAATTAAATAATCAGTATGATTTCTAAATAACTGATTGGTATCGGCTGTTACTATAGGGCGTTTGTCAAACTTGACATCACTAAATCTAAGTCCGACTACAAACCTAGAACGGTTATCTCTTCCTTTATTCAAAAAATTTACTTTGAAAGCTCTGGCTAACCAAAAATCTACAAAGTTCTTTTGGATAGGAAAAGTGTAATAGGTGGTATCGTTAAGTTTATAAGTTGTACCATCATATCCTCTGAAGGTGGTTAAATTATTGTCATCTTTACTCACTACAAAACCACCTGCCACTTTCATTTCGGGGGTAAGAAAAGGGCGGTAAAATCGGAGGGCATAATGAGCAACATCCCTTTTTAGTTCGAGTTCGGCCTGACCTGTAATAAATGAACGACCAATATATGGAATAGTATAGGTACTGGCATATTCCAAAGCTGGACGCCGAAGGGTATTCAAGAAAAAGGTATTGCTCCACGAATGCCCTACGCCTCTGAAATTAACCTGACGCACTCTGAGTGAATAATTTTGCAAACCATTTATCTCTCCGTCTGCCAAAAATGACCAAACATCTTGTGTAAGCACCAATAAATCTACTAAATTGGGGAATTCTGGGTCGGGTAAAATCAATATTCTGGCATCATGCAGAATAGCACTTTGACGCATCACCCGTTCGTTATCTCGTAGTCTATCTGCATCAATAATATCCCCCACATTAAACATTAAAAAGGATTTCCTGATAACATTCTCCTGTGTGTTCACATGGAATGAACTCAGAAATTTATCTAACCCTTGGGCTTTTTTGGCAGTATCGGCGATACTTTCTCCAAAAACTTTCAAACGCTTAACATAAATTTTGCGAATTACCCTTCCTTCATATTGTGTATAAGGGTCTTCTTCTATTTTTACCACTTCTTGTCCTTGGTTGTTTACGTTATAAACATCCCTAAACAAAAAGCCATGAATTTCTCTGAGTATTTTATTTTTTGAAAATCTTTTTTTCAGATTGGCATACGTAATGCTATCTTTAGCAGACTTCATACTGACAGAAACTGGTACTATTTTAGCCGGTACGGGTATCTCTGGGGGAGCTACCTTAAGAAGAGAATCTAGGTTTTGTGCAATTAGATTGATAGAAGTAATAAAAAGCAACAGCATCATGAAGAAAATAAACTTCATGAATTGATTCACTGAATTTAAGTAAATTTGTCGAGCTTTATTCATTACTTTTTAATTTCCCAAAACAAAAAAATGCTTCAATTAACTAAACCACTTATGCTGGCATCCAACTCGCCACGTCGCCAACAATTATTACGTGACGCTGGTTTTGAGTTTACTGTAAAGGTAAAAGATACCAACGAGGATTTTCCAGCTACTATGCCTCCTACTGAAGTTCCTGCTTTTTTAGCCTTAAAAAAAGCGGAGGCTTTCAGACAAGAACTCGATAATCAGATTATCCTTACGGCCGATACCATCGTTGTGGTGGATGATGAAATCCTAAATAAACCCCAAGATGCTACTGAAGCACGCTTGATGCTTAAAAAATTATCTGGTCGCCAGCACCAAGTAATTACTGGCGTTTGTGTAATGACAAAGGAAAGTACACAAAATTTCATTGATGTTGCTAATGTTTTCTTCCGTGAGTTAACGAACCAAGAAATTGAATATTACATTAAAACCTGTAAGCCTTTCGACAAAGCCGGGGCTTATGGTGTTCAAGATTTTATTGGTATGGTTGGTATTCCCCGCATGGAAGGCTCATATTTTACCGTAATGGGCTTACCTGTCCATCGTGTTTATGATGCCCTGAAACCTTTCTTTGTAATTGACTAAAATTTCATACCAGCATTTACCTAGTTTCTGATTCTATAAAACGCTTTTTGATAGAATCAGAAGCTAAACCACTCTTAAATAGCACATTCCCTTGCTAACCTTCACAACATAATACTATTAATCAAAAAAATATTTCTACAATATACCTGTATAGCACTCTTCCCGACTACTCATCTATTTCTATTACCTTAGCATTTCCATTAACCAATCTTTTGTAAATATCATGAAAAAAATAATTTTACTATTCACCTTATGCTGGGTGACTAGCCTTTGCTCGTTGGCACAGGTCGTCACCACAACGCCAGCATTACCTAATGGAGACCAAGACGTTACACTCATCTTCGACCTCAAACTAGCTAAAGATTCACGTGCCAAAGCATTACTAGGAAAAACATCTGATGTTTATTTGTGGTCGGGTGCAGGCACAACCGATACGGGCGATGCCTTCCAGTATCAACCCAGTGGGCAAACCAATTTTGCTCTTCCTTTTGACAAAGGCAAAATGACATCGCTAGGGAATGATGTGTGGAGTATCAAGCTAAAACCCAGAGATTATTTTGCCGTCCCTCCTGCTTTAACCATCAAACGGCTAGGGGTACTTTTAAAAAGTGGTGACGGTAAAGCCCAAACAGAGGACATTATCGTAACAATGTATGAAACAAAGCTAAATGTGGCTTTTATTAAACCTCAAGAAAAATCATTTTTTGCTACTGCTGGAAGTACTATCCCAATTTTAGCGGTCGCTTCTAAAAAAGCCACTTTGAATTTAAGTATTAATAATACGAATGTTTTAACAATGATTGACAAAGATTCTTTAACGTATTCGCTTAATGTTGGGAATGCTGCTGGGGAAACCCAATCAGTAAAATTTACGGCTACTACCACGAGCGAAACATCTACTACAGAATTTAACATTACGGTAAAACCAACTCCTAAGACTGAGGCTTTACCAATAGGATTGAAAAATGGCATTAATTATATTTCCGATACAAAGGTTGCGTTAGTACTTTTTGCGCCTAAAAAAGATTTTGTTTATCTCATCGGCGATTTTAACCAATGGAAAACTGATGCTAAATACCTAATGAAACGTACTCCTGATGGGAATACTTATTGGCTAGAAGTTGAAGGTTTAAACAAAGGCGAAGAATATGCTTTTCAGTATTTGGTAAATGGTACGCTAGCAGTAGGTGACCCTTATGCTGAAAAAATACTTGACCCAAACAACGACCAATATATTTCAAGTACTACTTATCCTAATCTGAAAAAGCTTCCAGATGCAGTAAAAAGTATTGCCTCTGTGTTTCAGACTGGACAAAGTGCCTATCCTTGGAAAACTACTACTTTCAAACGTCCCTCACAAGATAATTTGATTGTGTATGAATTGCATATTCGTGATTTTGATACGGATGGTTCCTACAAAAATGCGATTAATAGAATTCCTTATCTTAAAACATTAGGCATCAATTGCATTGAATTAATGCCTATCAACGAGTTTTCGGGGAATGACTCTTGGGGGTATAATCCAATTTACTATTTTGCCCCCGATAAAGCATACGGTACTAAAGAGGATTTAAAAAAATTCATTGATACTTGTCACGAAAATGGCATTGCCGTCGTGCTTGACATTGTTTTCAATCAGGCTGATTATGAATTTCCGTATGTAAAAATGTATTGGGATGGTACACAACCATCGACGGATTCGCCTTTTTTCAATCAGCAAGCTACGCATCCATTCAGCGTGTTTTTTGACTTTAATCATGAAAGCAACAGTACCAAAGAATATGTGAATCGTGCCAATGAATTTTGGTTAAAAGAATATAAAGTTGATGGGTATAGGGTTGACTTAGCCAAAGGCTTTACTCAAAAAAGTTCTTCAAATGATAGTCAGTTTAGGGTTTATGACCAAAGTAGGGTTGATATTATCAAGGGCTATTATGATAATATCAGAAGTTTTGATAAAGATGCCTATTTCATCCTAGAATTATTTTCAGAAGACAAAGAAGAACAATCCTTTACCGATTTGGGTATGATGGTTTGGACAAACTTGAATGGCGATTTCAGAAATGCCGTAAAGGGCAATGCAAGTGATTTTACCCGCCTTTCATACAAAGCTCATGGTTTCAAAAATGCTGGTGCTATCGGCTACATGGAAAGTCATGATGAAGAAAGAGTAGCTTATGATGCTTTGAAAAATAGCAAAGCCCTCTTTAGTGTGGCTACTGTGATGGAAAGAACGAAAGCAGCAGCAGCTATGTTTTTTGCCATACCGGGGCCAAAAATGATTTGGCAATTTGGTGAATTGGGGTACGATGTTTCTATCGACCAAAACGGTAGAACAGGTAAAAAACCGATTCATTGGGAATATAAAGATGATGCCGATAGGTTAAAACTCTACAAGGTATTTTCTGAACTGATTAAATTAAAGACCACTCAGGCAATATTTAAAACTACAGATACGCAAACAGACCTTGCTAATACGGTAAAAAAAATTATCCTAAATGCTACCAATCAACAAGTAATTATTGTGGGCAATTTTGATTTAGAACAGAAAATAATTACGGATATTTTCCCGAATACTGGGAAATGGTACGATTTCTTTACCAATACTGAAATTAATGTAAGCGACCTAAAAGCAAAATATCCGTTTGCACCTGGTCAATTTCATGTATTGAGTACCACTGCCTTTCCTCAACCAGAGGCGAATTTGGTACCTTGGAAATTAGAACAAGAAAGAGTATTGGCGAGTGAACAAGAATTGGAAGCGTATATAAAAATTTATCCTAATCCAAGTGACGAAATCATCAATATTGAAGTAAGCGGAAATCAAAAGGGAAATCTAGTGTTCAAGATTCATGACTTGATGGGAAGAACAGTTTTTGAAACAGAACAAAGTGATGCAAACAAGCCGCATACAATAGATATTCGTAAGTTGCAACAGGGCATTTATCTATTAAATGTAATACAGGGACAAAAACAATTTAATCAGAAATTTATTAAAAAATAGGCTTCTGGTTACTTCCTTGGTAGTTTATAAAAAACAGGCTTCCTAACAAGCAAATATGCTGATTAGGAAGCCAGTTTTTGTAAAAGCTATCTTATCAAATTTCTTTCTTCTGAACCATATTCTGAATAATAGACAGCACGATATACATTAAAATAATGATGGGAACGGCTACAAACTTCAGTAGGATGATAAGTAAGATAGAGAGAATCAAAAAGACATATTTGATTTGGTTTGATTTCCATCCAAAATCCTTGAATTTCAAGGCAAACAATGGTAATTCAGCAACCAATAAATAAGACATCACGATTGAATAAATAATCAAAACATTGTAATTGATAAAAATTAATTTGTATTCGGGCTGATAGATAGCGATTAATGGTAAAGCGGCTACAACCAATCCATTAGCAGGCGTTGGTACGCCAATAAAAGAATCACTTTGACGAGTATCAACATTAAATCTGGCCAAACGCAAAGCCGAGAATACAGCCAGAGATAATGCTATATAAGGTTTATGAAAACCAAAAAGACCAGTAGTACAGAAACCATTACAACTCCCCTCTATCAAATGTAGCATAATAAATGCAGGCAAGACACCGAAAGTAACCATATCTGCTAGTGAATCTAATTCTTTTCCAATAGGTGAAGTTACGTGTAATAGCCTAGCGACAAAACCGTCGAGCCAATCGCACACCAAAGCGATACACATTAAATAAGAAGCAATCTCTAAATTACCTTCAAAAACATTTAAAATGCCAAAGCATCCACAAAGTAAATTGGCACAAGTTAGTGTGTTAGGAATGTGTTTTTTAATTTCAATCATTAGCTATTTGAATGAGGAGTGGTTTTTACAGTCTGATAAATGGGTTATTTACTTTTTCATATCCAATAGTGGTGGTTTCTCCATGTCCTGGGTAAATAATCATATCATCATCAAGGGTGTAAAGTTTAGTTCTAACACTATTTTCTAACGCCTCAAAACTAGATAAAGGGAAGTCGGTTCTACCGATACTTCCTTTGAATAGCACATCTCCACTCACACAAATTTTCTGGTCTTTATTTAAAAATGCTACATGACCCGGAGCATGACCAGGCACAAAAATTACTTCTAAAGTAGATTTCCCAAAAGTAATAATATCTCCTTCTTCAATAAAAACATCTACCGTTGAAGCCTCATAGTTCGGAAAACCATAATATTCAGCTCTACTTTCAACATTTGATAAGACAGGTAAATCTTCTTTATGCAAATGCAATTTCACACCGTAGGTTCTTTTGATAAACTCATTCCCAAGCACATGGTCAATATGGGCATGCGTATTGAGCAGATGAACCACCTTCAAACCTTGGTCTTCGATATAGTTTTTTAAAGCACTGCGTTCTTCATAAACATGACAGCCTGGGTCAATAATGACACATTCTTTGCTTTCGTCAAAAAGAACATAAGTATTTTCGCCAAAAGGGTTAAATCTGAATGTCTGTACCTGAATCATTTTATATTGTAATTAGTAAAGTTAAAGAGTGCACAAAGATGAAGATAAATACTTGATTTTTTAAATTGACAGTAAAAACATCGTCGGTTTTTTGTGCAAATCAAGTTTTTGTTTCTTCCAGTCAGCAATTGATTTTGTAAGTATAAACTCATCAGAACCTGTTACATTACAGGCAATACATAAGAATGTACTTGGGGCCAGACTACTCAGTAAATCATCTAAAAGTTGATTATTCCGAAAGGGTGTTTCCATAAAAATCTGGGTTTGTCCTTTCTTAGCATCGTTCTCTAATACTTTTATTTTTTTACTTCTTTCTACCTTATCAATGGGCAAATAGCCATGAAAAACAAACGATTGCCCTGAAAAACCAGAGGCCATTAGTCCCAATAAAATAGATGAAGGTCCTACCAAGGGTACCACTTTCATGCCTAACTGATGGGCTATTTGTACTGCTAAAGCACCAGGGTCGGCCACGCCAGGGCAACCAGCTTCTGAAACAACCCCAATAGATTTACCCGCTGGAATTGCTTTAAAATATTGCTTTATTTTAGCAAGCGGCGTATCCTTGTCTAATTCAAAAAAATGAAGCTGATCAATTATTTTTCCCACTTTCAACTCGCTGATAAAGCGGCGAGTTGTACGAATATTTTCAACAAAATAATAATCTGTCTCTTTGATTACCTCCTTTATTTGAGGCGAAAGCACAGATTCTGAAGTCTCAGGGGCAAGTATTGAAGGAATTAAAAAAAGCATTTTAAGTACGATTTGTGTGTTAAAATTATGAATTTATAAATCGAGAAACGATTTCAATAAATTCCTGTGGCTTATCGGCTTGTACCCAATGCCCTGCTCCTTCAATGCTTTGTATTTCATAATTTGGGAACAATTCCCAGATTTTACGTTCATCCTCTGGCTGAATATAATGAGACTCAGCACCACGCAAAAACAAGACTGGTTGGTTTACACTATGCTCATTTTCAAGCTCGTGCCCTACTACATCAATATTTTTAGCAATCACAGGCACATTAATGCGCCAGTCAAATTCGTTATTTTTTTCAGGATTTCTCCAAAGATTTTTCAATAAAAACTGACGTACTCCTTCACTTTCTTCAAAGCGTTTTAGTGTTTCATTAGCTTCCGTTCTACTTTTAAGAGTTTTCAAATCTACGGCAGCCAAGCCTTGCAAAATCATAGAATGGTGTACAGGGTAAAATTTAGGAGCAATATCCACGACTACCATTTTAGCAAAGGCTTCAGGATAATTCATGGCAAACTGCATGACGGTCTTCCCACCCATCGAATGCCCGATTAAGATTGGGTTTTCAATGCCGTTTTCGGCTATAAATTCTTTTAAATCATCAGCCATTACCTTATAATTGAACTCCTCACTTCTAGGCGACTGACCATGATTTCGTTGGTCTAGCATATAAACTGTAAATTGCTCTCCGAGTACCTTTCCTATCGTAAGCCAATTATCAGACGAACCAAAAATACCATGTAAAATAATGATTGTTGTAGGGCTATCTCCTGTTTTTCTAAAAAATAATTTCATTTAAATTGTTTAATTTCCAAAAATCGTAAAAGTATTATTTATTACACTTGATATATGTAAACC
>NZ_JBWKYN010000095.1:0-22840 GCF_059423785.1 Arcicella sp. GW458-12-2-14-TSB2
AGTTCTATCCCTATCAGCACTCTGTTTTCTTTCAATACATCAAATACTTTATTTGTTACTTCTAAGTCAAATTCATAGCCTAAATCAAGGTTAATTTGCTTTAGTTTGATGATTTTTTCAGTAAAAATATCTTTTTCTGATATATCAAATGTTGAAATATAGTTTGTATTTATCAACACATAACCATCCGTAACAAAGTCACCAGAAATATATTTCAGTAATGCCCATTTTGACCCTAAACCCAACAAAATCCCTTTAAAATATACCCCATTTCTCATTTTAAGGGTTACAACTCGATTTAGCAGTTCGTTATTAGTCATTATTAATTGCTATTTTTGTCCTTGATCAAACTAAAACAAAGGTAGATATTTAGCGTGATGCTATTTACTCTAACTATAATTTATATACTTCTTGTTAAACTCTACTTCTATCATTTGTCCTCTATTAAACTATCTGGAATATACAATAGTGTAGGATTATTCTTTTGAACATCTACATTAAAATTATTATTTCCACACAACGTCTTAAAAGTATCTAATCTAAAAGGCTTGGTTATTAAATGTACTCCATTTAAGGTAGGAATAGCAGTAATAATCTTGTCTCCTTCGGGCTCTATATCATTAATGGTCTTTCTAATAAATTCAATATGTTGTAATTCTTCTTTATCAACATCGATAACCCATCGCTTTTGTTTAGAAGGCATTTCACCAATAACACTATCATATACATATTTACTTCTATTATTTCCAGATTCTATATTGCTGACTAATTTAGCAATCATTTTCAATGCTACATTTTTATCATTTCTAGTATTAAAGTTAATATAACCCCTCGCTTTAAATACTTCACACAACATTTTTATTTCCTCATATCTTTCCTCCAAATCTTTTATAGCATAAAAGGTATAAGACTTAATCGTTCTAACAGATTGGTGTTTAGCATATTCCTCAATAAAATCTTTTTTTCTTTTTAGTACTAATACGGTAATAAAATCACCTTCTTCTTCAAATTGTAACAAAGGCTTAATTAAATCTACATTATTTATCATTTTATTGATTCTTTAAATTTATAAATAGTCCTACTATACTAAACACAAAAATACACCCTTATTATTTTTCAACAACTTCCTTCTTGCTTGTAGTTTGTGGGAATACACAGACGTTGGTCTAAAATTATCATTAATGCATCTACTTGTTCAAACAAAAAGATATTTTTGATGGTAATTAGTTTTACCACACTCAAGTATAGTTAATATATCAATATGGAAACATCAAGGGCTTTAAGATGATCGACAGAAGTCAACGCATTGTTGATTTACCTAAAATCATTACAGGTAAACCGCCTTTTGGCATTGGTAGCGTTTTTACAATCAGCCCTTTACCCATAATTTGTAGCTAACCAAGGCTATGTTTGAAATTCATAAGATTCTATTTGAAAAACATTATTTATTACTGTTTTATTTATATAATTTCGTTCAATTCTCAATAAAGTAGCTACTTAATACTATGGCAAAATACTCACTAAAAATAAACGGGAAAATACAACATGTAGATGTTGACCCGTCAACTCCTATGCTTTGGGTTTTACGAGACCACCTTAATCTACCCGGTACCAAATTTGGTTGTGGCATGGCCATGTGTGGGGCTTGTACAGTTCATTTGAATGGAACTGCTATTCGTTCTTGTAGTATGCCTGTATCAGCAGTTGGCAAGCAAGCCATCACTACTATCGAAGGCTTGTCTGCGAATGGTACTCACCCTGTACAAAAAGCATGGCTCGAGCACGATGTGGCTCAATGTGGCTACTGTCAGGCAGGACAAATGATGAGTGCGGCCGCTTTATTAAAAGAGAATCCTAACCCTTCAGATGAAGAAATAGATGCTTCCATGAGTGGTAATATTTGTCGTTGCGGAACTTATTTACGTATTAAGGAAGCAATTAAATCTGTAAAGCAATAGCAAGAAAATATCAACATGGAAAATAATAACACACAAAGCCGTCGTTCATTTTTAAAATCTTCCGCTCTTACAGGCGGTGGATTGATGCTGAGCTTTACTTGGCTGTCGAGTTTTAAGTCGGCAGACAAAATAGCTTTAATGAATTTGCCCGAACAATGGAGTGAACTCAATGGATATATCAAGATTACGCCCGACAATATCGTCAAAATCATGTGTCCGAATCCTGAATTCGGTCAGAATGTAATGACTTCATTACCCATGATGGTGGCAGAGGAATTGGACGTAGATTGGAAGAATGTAGTAGTAGAAATGGGGCCGCATGATAATGTAAAACTAGGACCACAATTCACAGGTGGCAGTAATTCAGTGAGGATGTACTGGAAACCATTGAGAAATGCAGGGGCATCAGCCAGACAAATGCTTATCGAAGCGGCGGCTCAAACGTGGGGCGTTCCTGCTACAGAAATCACGACAAAAGCAGGCGTTTTATCTCATTCAAGCGGAAAATCGGCAAAATATGGTGAAATAGCCAACAAAGCCGCCACCATCCCTGTACCGAAAGACGTTAAGTTGAAAGCCCCTAAAGATTTTTCGATTGTAAGGAATTCAAAGAAAAATACGGAAGGCTTAAAAGTAGTAACGGGCAAACCGCTTTTCGGAATGGATTATCGTGTGGAAGGTATGTTGATTGCCATGATTCAGCACCCTCCTGCCTTTGGCATGAAATTAAAATCTTTTGATGCTACTCAAGCCCTAAAAATGCCAGGTATTAAACATGTTTTTAGCTTCAAATTATATGATGATGGTTTCGAACAGGGTGGTTTTGATACCCGTACATTTAACGATTTGTTGGTTGTTGTGGGCAATTCTACTTGGGAAGTAATGAATGCTCGCAAGAAACTAACAATACAGTGGGAGCCTACTGGTGATGTAAAGGATACGATGATGGGGCGGGGTGGAAAAAGAGAAGTAACAGTTCCGGGCAGATTGGAAACCACAAGTGGTCAAATGGAATTAATGGCTGAATATGCTAAAAAGCCAGCCCAGCAATTAAGGAAAGATGGCGACCCAGAAACTGCTTTCAAAAACGCCGCTCAGGTTATCGAACGCACTTATAATGCGCCATTTTTGGCACACAACTGCATGGAACCGATGAATTTCTTCGCACATGTTTCAGCAGATAAAGCCGTAGTAGCCGGTCCATTACAAGCACCGGGTTGGGTAGAGCCTACGCTTTCAAAAATTTTAAACCTCCCTGCTGACAAGATTGAAATTCAAATGACCCGCATGGGTGGAGGTTTTGGACGGAGAGCGTATGGTCAATATGTATATGAGGCCGCTCGCATTTCTCAGAAAATAAAAGCGCCTATCAAATTGATTTATACCCGCGAGGATGATATGACTTATGGAATCTATCGCCCGATGTACACGGCTACCTATCGTGCGGCTTTAGATGCCAATAAAAACCTGATTGGTTTTCATGTTAAAGGCGGAGGCATTCCTGAACACCCTGTTCATGCAAATCGTTTTCCTGCTGGTGCAGTGGATAATTACTTAGCTGAAGGTTGGGAGATTCCTTCCAATATTACGATTGGTGCATTCCGTGCACCTCGTTCTAATTTTAATGCAGCAGCCGAACAGTCGTTTTTAGATGAAGTGGCAGAAGCTATGGGAAAAGATCCTATTGCTTTCCGTCTTGAATTATTAAAACGTGCTAAGGAAAATCCTGTAGGTAAAAATAATGAATATGATGCGGATAGATATGCAGGGGTTTTGGAATTGGTAAGAGAAAAATCTAAGTGGGGTAACCCTGAAAACAATAACAAAAAGAGGGGCGTCGCTGCTTATTTTTGTCATAATTCGTATGCCGCACACGTGGTGGATATGATAGAACGAAATGGCGAACCTTATGTTGAACAAGTAACTAGTGCCATTGACTGCGGTATTGTAGTAAACCCAGACGCAGCAAGCAATATGGTGCAGGGTGCTGTAGTAGATGGCATCGGAAATGCTTTTTATGGAGCATTAACCCACAAAGACGGCGCGGCAGAACAAAGCAATTTCAATAATTACCGCATTATTCGTCATAACGAAGCCCCTAAAAAAGTGGATGTGCATTTTGTTAAGAATGACCTTGACCCCACTGGACTTGGCGAGCCTCCCTTCCCTCCCGTGTTTGGAGCAGTCGCTAATGCGTTGTATAAAACAACAGGTAGAAGGTATTATAATCAGCCTTTCACGGCTGATCAACCTAAGTCATAAATCCAGCTCATTCTATCTTACTATTAGCTAGCGACTTAAGTCACCAGCTAATAGTAAGATAACATTATTGCCTCATGAGTTTCTTTATCAGTATCGTAAAATCTTAGTCTACACATGACTCGAAACAGTGTTTTTAATACCATTGCAATAATATCTACCTTAGGAATTTTCTGCTGGATGATAACGGAATTCTTTGGAGGTATGATTATTCATCTACTATCGTATGGACTACTCATTATTCCAATCATCATACTTTATATTTTTTCCTTTTTTGAAACAATTGTTGCTACCAGCAGGCGAGGAATGAACGCCAATAAGATTAAAGTGGTCGCTCACGGATTATTAATATTCTCGATTATATTATTAAATGTGTATCAATCGGAGTTATTCAAATCAAAAAAGATTTTGACAGCGACCCTGAAAGACGACCTCTATCATTATACTTTAGTATTCAGAGAAAATGGAAATTGTGAAAATGAAGTCAATGGAATGTTTTTTTATCATGAAGTTTTTCACGGGAAATATAAATTTTATGGAGATACAATTGTTTTTGAGAAAAAACCTTATGACAACGACTTCATACCAGACACCCTATTAATAGACAGAAGCCAAAAAGCAATATTTATTAAAAAAGACAAAGCAGGGAATTTCCCCCAAAAAATGGAATGGCTAAATCATTTTAAAATAGCAAACAACATCGACTAACGTCGGAGTATTTACCCCCGCAAAGTTTAAAATCTCTTTGATGCTACTATGTATGCTTACTCATTCAATGCTTTCTTTTTAAACTGTTGTACTAAATTTGTCCAAACGGCATCACGTTCTTCGGGAGTATTAATTCGTTTATCAACATAATCATTTTTATCATCAAAAAGGGTAATGGTCTTATCTTTTAGCGATGCATTATACTTCCCTAATGTTGAGGTGACTTCTCCATTTTCATCTTCTATGCCAAAGTCATACCAATCACATTCTCGTATTTTTATGGGAATAATTACTTTACCGTGTTTAATAGCGTGGGGAACTTCGGTGTTGATAATATAGTCGGTATTTAAAAAATGTACACTGATAAGACAGATAAAGATGTCGCATTCTTCTATTTTGCGGAGTATTTCGGTATTCCATTCGCCAAAACCTAAGTCTGAATCGTCAAAGGTATCAATTTTACTCTGGCGTTTTAAAGGGTAAAAATGCTGTTTTAATTCATTTTTGTACTTTTCATCACTTTTGGAATACGAGATAAAAATCTTCTTCATTTGGACGTCTTTAGGGTTAAAAAATAAAGGGAAATCACCTTTGCGATAAAAACATTTATTGTCTTTGTCATATATTAAATCACTCTGATTACCATTGCCAAAACGATTATCATCTTTAAATAAGTCTGCCGATATGTAGGTGCCATTAGGGGTTTTTACCAGCTTCTGATAATCTACTAATTGGCTTTCAATAAATTTAATGACATATTCTAACTGTTTGTAAACATTTTTAAGAGAACTATGCCCCATTTCAGATAGCACAAGCATGGGCTGTTGTTGCTGATTTTTATCTTCTTCAATTTTGAATTCTACTAACAGAAAATCATTAGGGTCTAGCTTTTCGTCTTTACTTAAATATAGAATGACCTTATTTTTCCATATCAGGTATTGATAAACTCCACCAATTCTATTTTTTGCTACTTGTACATCTATCTTGGGGTCTTTATTTTTTTCAAAAAAATTGGCAATGATAGCCGTTAAGATTTGGGTATGATAAAACCCTGTAAAAATGTATTTGACAAAAGGTTTATCGAATAGCTTGAGCAATACAACATCGGTGGTATTATTTTCTTCTGGTTTAGGTAAATATTGAGGTACTAAATAGTTTTTCCCAGAACCTTTAATGCTGAATATCATCTTGTAATATTTCAAGAATGCCAACATAAAATTGACATGGTCGGTTGCCCCTTCAAAAGTTGTATCATTTTCTAAAGTAGCTTTTTTGTGAGCTTTTTCTAAATAGGCTTTGGCTTTAGTTTCGTCAAAAACACCTTTCTCCTCATTTTTCAGGCTCAAGTTCAAAATAGCATAAATCCATTTGGTAAAAGTGCCTAGATTGACAATAACAGAATCCTTGAGAGCATTAGAAAGTGGTTTGCCATCATATTCTTCACATACATGCAAAGCATAGCTATCATGCAATAGCTTAAAATCTGCTTCACTTAAATTAGGAAATTCACTTTTTGGCGTAATCGCTTCCCATTTTTCTTCGACAAGCCTATCTCCCCATTTTTTAATTCTCAAAGGAAGCGAGTCTTCTTTTAAGCTAGTATCAAGCCATTGGTGAAGCGTATCTTTGATTTTTTTTTGATCTGATTCTTTTAATTTAGCACCACCTTCATTTCTTAATTGAAAGCTATGAAATGCAGTAACACCATACTTTTGCTGTAATTCCATTTCGTTCAAAAGTCTTTTGGGTGTGCCTGCTCTTAGGTTTTCTAGGAGTGAAAGCTGCACATCTCTATTCTTGAATTCTTGTAGGGTATTGGTCGTATTTTCAGCTAGTTTTAAGTTTGACTTTACACTGCTAAGCCAATAAGACATTGGAAAGGTATCATCTTCTCCAGCGCCACCATGGGCTGGAACTGTAGCATATTTATCTTCCTGCGAATTACCATACACTAAAAGGTAATGGGTATTCATGGTATAAAAAGGCAGATGTGCATTGTGGTAGAAATCCTGCCCTCCGAAGTCATATATTTGAACAAAGCGATTTTCGCCAAGTTCATATCTACTCACGTTTACGCCATGGGTACTGGTGCCATCTGCTAAATCTTCATTTTTTAATATATCGCATAAGCTGGTTTTGCCCGCTTGGGTATTGCCTAAAAGAATAAGCTTTTTGCGAAAGACTGTTATTTGTGGCTCTATAAAAAAGGATTTTAAAGCATTTATATCCTTTCGTCGAAGCGTGTTAGTGAATGTTTCAGGAAAAGCATTGCCAAACCAAATTAATCTTGAAATATCGAATGTGGTATCATTCTTTATAAATGTCAAAAACTCAAAAGACGTTAATTGATTTTTTTGAATCAATATCTCTCTGATTTGTGGTAGTGTTGTTGGTAAGCTTAACTTTTGTAGCTTACAGGTTGAAACATCAATTTTTTTGATTGAATTTCCTCCACCTGAAACAATTACCTCTGTCAGTTGTTCACAATTACACGCAATTACAGTTGCTAGGCTATTGCTATTTTGAATTTCAACCTTTGTGAGTTTGTTATTGTAGGAAAGGTTTACAAAAGTTAGGGTAGTAAATTCATTTTCCTCTACGTTTAAAGAAGTTAAATTACTGAAATTACAAAAAAAGGTATGCAAGGGTAATTTTAACGCCTTAACCTCCTTGATAAGTTGTTCTAGCTGATTTTCAGCTAAATCACTATGATTAACATAGATGCCCAAGTATTCAATACCTTTTAGGGTTTTCAATAAATAGAAGTTTCCATTTGTGTGGACTCTGGTAGGAATCATATTAGCATTAGTATCATTCTCTAACAAAGTGAATCTATATTTATTTATAAAAGGCTTAAAATCAATTTCCATCAGTAGAGATTAGTAAAGAGTTTTTATTTTTTTCGGCTTCGCCGATTGTATTATCGTTACGTTCATTCCTTCGTGCTTCCTCCGCTCCGCTTCAGTCGCTACTCATCCATTCATTTCACTCTTTTCGGTTTGCTCAACAAAAGATAAATTTCTTGGTTTAAACTTGAAAGAACACTAACCGAAACCCATAGTTGTCAAAACGATGCCGTGGGCGGTTGCAGCTGCGAAAAGCTACTCGGCAATTCTCTGCTTGATAGCTCCAAAAGCCGCCACGCAAAATCCGAGAATTACCTTTTTTAGTGACCTCTCTCCCATCTTTTGGTATATTGCTGAGGTCGTCTTCATACCAATCTGCACACCATTCCAATATATATCCACTCATATCATATAGCCCCAAGGCATTGGGCTCTTTGAGACCTACGGGCTTCATTTCGCCGTCAGAGTTTTCAACATACCATCCTACATCGTTGATATTATGGCTACCAGCATAAGCTAACTTAGGTTTATTCCACGCTTTACCCCCACGAGCGGCATATTCCCATTGGGCTTCACTGGGTAAAGCAAACCTTCCTTTTAAAGCGGGGTAATCGTCTTTGATTTTAGCGTTTAATTTGTTTAAAAAACTGTTCTCACCTTGACAAATAGCATTATGTGATGTTCCTACTGCGAGACATTTACCTTTAATAGAAGATGGGTTCTTATTCATCACTAATTTATAAAGTTCTTGGGTAACTACATATTTCCCTATGTAAAAGCCAGCGTTGAAAGTTATTTCAATTTCAGGTTTTTCATTTTTATCTTTAGAATTATTATCCCCCATCATAAAACTGCCTTTTTCTACATATACCATTTCTGTATAGTCTAGTCCAAAGAGTTTGAGGGGCTTGTTGTTGTAGGTTAATAGGTCGCCTTCTTGCATAGTTATAGCTTTATCGTGTTAGAAAATAGTATCTAACAAAAATAACTTTTTTTATAAATATTGCTATTTAATTACTTGAAAAACATTTTGTTATAGTTATTGAATTTTGATAATCACCCAAGTTGGTCAGCATATTTCACATTGCTCAGCATATTAGCTTGCCACATCTTCCACCTTATTAACTAAGGATTCCAATGCTTACATTTTAAGCACCAACTGCTTGGTGTTTATTTGTTATCTGAATACGAAAAAACACAGAAAACTACACTAAAAAGTAAATTTTTCATATTTAATCAACAAAAAAGTAAATTTTAAGCATTTCTTATAGGACGTTAGAAAAAAAATAAGCATTATTGTATCAAAATGATTAAATAATGTTTGTCAATTTATTCCAAAACATTCTATGAAAAAAACAATACTTGCAGGTGGGCTTGTATTAGGGCTGATTTCAACTGCAACCGCACAAAAAAAATGGTCGGAAAGCCCAATGGCGGGTTTTAATATCATTAAAAATCAAGGGGGACAAAGTATAGGCTATTCGCCAGCGGTGGGTACGAAAATATTAACGGTTGATGGCTTTGCCTTTAAGGATTTGAATAAAAATGGCAAGCTAGATAAGTATGAAGACTGGCGTTTATCGAGTGATGTTCGTGCTAAAGACTTGGCCTCTAAATTAAGCATCGAACAGATTGCAGGTTTGATGCTTTATTCTTCACATCAATCTATTCCTGCACGTTCTGGGGGTTACTTTGCTGGTACATATAATGGTAAAGCTTATCAAGAAGGTGAAACAGACCCTTCAGAGTTAACCGACCAACAAAAGAAGTTTTTAGCCGAAGATAACCTTCGCCATGTGTTGATTACGACGGTAAAATCACCTGAGATTGCAGCACAATGGAACAACAAAATGCAAGCCTTTTGTGAAAGTGTTGGCTTAGGGATTCCTGCTAATAATAGCACCGACCCTCGACATGGCACTAGAGCAAAAGCCGAGTATGATGCAGCATCAGGTGGTGAGATTTCTATGTGGCCAAGTTCATTGGGTATGGCAGCTACTTTCAACCCTGCATTGACAGAGACTTTTGGTAAAATTGCCGCTGCCGAATACCGTGCTTTAGGCATTACTACGGCACTATCGCCACAGGTAGATATTGCTACAGAACCCCGTTGGGCACGTTTTAATGGTACTTTTGGCGAAAGTCCTTGGCTTTCCGCAGCAATGGGACAAGCCTATTGTGATGGCTTTCAGTCAACTGCTTGGGGCATGAAAAGTGTCAATGCGATGGTAAAACACTGGCCTGGCGGTGGTGCTGGCGAAGCTGGTCGTGATGCACACTATGCTAATGGTAAATTTGCGGTGTATCCCGGTAATAATTTTGAAGAACACTTGATTCCTTTTACCCAAGGAGCATTTAAGCTAAAAGGACAAACGAAGATGGCTTCGGCGGTGATGCCATACTATACTATTTCATGGAATCAGGACAAGAAAAACCATGAGAATGTAGCTAACAATTACAATAAATATATCATCTCTGATTTGTTGAGAACCAAATACGGATACGATGGTGTGGTATGTACCGACTGGCTTGTGACGGGCGACCATAAGGCGATGGACGTATTTATTGATGGCAAGTCGTGGGGAGTAGAAGGTCTTAGTCTAGCCGAAAGACACTATAAGGTATTGATGGCGGGTGTAGACCAATTTGGAGGTAACAACGACATGAAGCCCGTGTTAGAAGCATACCAAATGGGTATCAAAGAACATGGTGAGGCCAAAATGAGAGCCCGTATGGAGCAATCAGCAGTGAGATTGTTGAAGAATATTTTCAGAGTAGGTGTATTTGAAAATCCATACTTGAACCCAGCAGAAACTAAAGCGATTGTGGGAAAACCTGCTTATATGAAAGCTGGATATGAAGCACAGTTGAAGTCTATTGTGATGCTTAAAAACACTGCAAAAACACTGCCTATTACTACTAGAAAAACGGTATATGTACCTAAACGCTTTGTACCTGCTAGTCGTAATTTCTTAGGTATGGAAACGCCTTCATCAGAAGACTATCCAGTCAATATGGACATTGTGAAAAAGCATTTTAATGTAACTGACAATCCTAAAGAAGCAGATTTTGCCTTAGTTTTCATCGAAAATCCAAAGGCTACAATTGGCTATGACAAAGAGGATTTGAAAAACGGTGGCAACGGCTATATCCCGATTAGTTTGCAATACTTCGATTATACCGCCACAGAAGCACGTGAGACGAGTATAGCTGGTGGCGACCCGATGGAAAATTTCACGAACCGTTCTTATAAAGGTAAAATGGCCAAAACTGCTAACGTTACAGATGCTGCATTGGTGAACAATACCAAAATATTAATGAAAGATAAGCCCGTGATAGTATCGGTAAGTACTACTAATCCAATGGTATTCTCGGAAATAGAGGCTTCTGCATCGGCGATTTTATTGAGTTTTGGTGTACAAGACCAAGCGATTATTGAAACCATTGTTGGTAAATCTGAGCCCTCGGCGTTATTGCCTATGCAAATGCCTGCCAATATGCAAACAGTAGAAAAACAAGCCGAAGACGTACCTTATGACTTAACCTGTTATAAAGACGCCAACGGAAATACCTATAATTTTGGTTTTGGACTTAATTGGAAAGGGGTTATTAAAGATGGTAGAGTGTTGAAGTATAAGAAGTAGGTTACTATCGAGAGGATAATCAAAGCATAGCTTTCTATTAGCTGGTGACTTAAGTCACCAGCTAATAGAAACATATAAACTTCAATTTAGCATTCACTACTTGCCTTTTAGAAAAAGTCGAAGATTACAAGGCGAAGAGCATTAACAACAGAAATCCGAAAGCCGACTACCAATAGCCTTTCAATCAATGAATCCCCTGCTTCCGATGAATTAGCTTCCCACCTTCTCTTTTGGCAAAAAATGCTTTGATTTCGGCGATAATTGAGAGTGCGACCTCCTCAGGCGTTTCTGCACCGATGTCTAAGCCTACGGGATAATGAATCTTACTCAGTACATCTTCATCTTGAATATTTAATTCATCTAACATCATCTGTCCTCTTTTTTTAGGACCTAATATGCCGATGTACGCCACTTCTGTACCGATTAAATAAGTAAGGGCATCTTTATCATAGCCATAATTATGCGAAAGCAGTACTGCCGCAGTATATTTATTGACAGGTAGTTTTTCTACAAAATCTGTTCTTCTGCTATATACCAAACAGCTAGCTTCATGAAAACGCTTTGGGGTAATATGTGCAATACAATCGTCTGTTACCGTAATCGTCAGTCCTACTTGTTGGGCTAAACTTACCAAAGGTACGGCATCGTAGCCCGCACCAACTACTAGCAATTGTATATCGGGCTTAATTGTTTCATAAAACAGGGTACAGTCTGTATGTTCTATGAGGCCTTCTTCTATTAAGAGTTGAAAGGGTATCATAGGGAAATAAGCTGCTAACTGGTTATTAACGGCAAAACGTTTGCCAATAGGCATGGTTTCGGGCGATTGCGTTGCTATTACTGTGGCATATTGAATGGTCTCGGTGTTCTGCACATAGTGGGCTAAAATCTCTATTAAGTTTGATGAATCCTCAGGAACGAGCGGTTCTATCAAAATGTCAATAATTCCGTTGCATCCTAGCCCAATGCCAAAGGCATTTTGGGAGTCGTCCATGGTATCATAAACTACTATTCTGGGTATGCCATCTTGCATTACCTGACGGGCTTTGCGTAATACATCACCTTCTAAACATCCTCCGCTGACTGCCCCAAACCACGTACCATTGTCTACGATGAGCATTTTTGCTCCTGGACGACGATACCCTGACCCATGTAGTTTTACAACGGTAGCTAGGGCTAGTCGACGTTCAGCAAAATTAATTTGTTGATAGGCTGTTATTATTTTCCTTAATTCGTACCTCATATAGTTGTGAGTTAGTGGTCGTTAGTGAGTGATTGAGCGAGTTAGTGATTGAGTGATTTTTTAATTGTGAGTTAGTGGGTTGTGAGTTAGTAATTGAGCGATTGAGTGAGTGGTGATTGAGTGATTTTTTAACAATAGTAATTAATACATAATTAAAAAAAATCACTCAATCACTAATTCACTCAATCACTAACTCACAATTCACTAACTCACAACTACCCTCCGACTGAAATCTTGTTCAAAAACGATTGCTTGTAAATTCTTCCAACAGGTATTTCATATTCTTGCACTTTTACAAATTCACTTGAAAAAGCACTTATCTTATCGATTGCCACAATGTAGGATTTATGCAAGCGTACAAACTTTGATTCGGGCAATTTTGCTTCCATATACCGCAAGCGTTCATAGACAACGAACCTCCCCTGTGTCGTAAAAACTTTGATATAATCTTTCAGTCCTTCGATATAAAGAATTTCATTTAAATATACTTTTTTTTGTTCTTTATTTACTTTCAAAAAAATATAAGCATCCTCAAACGTTGAAACCTCTAGCACATTTTGCTGAGTAAGCTCTCTGAAATATAAATATTTTGAAATGGCTTTCAAAAACCTTTCTTGACTGATGGGCTTTACTAAATAATCAAATACATCTAAATCAAACCCTTCGGCGGCGTATTCTCTAAAAGCCGTTGTCAAGATTACCTTGGGATGTTTCTGCAACGATTTTAGCAATTCCAAGCCAGTCATTCTAGGCATTTGAATATCTAAAAACAATAAATCAACCGTGTTGTTTTGTAAATAAACAAAACCATCGAGCGCATTATCGAACATTTTTACTACCTCAAAATCGGGCAATGCCTCAAGGTAAGTTTGAATTAGCTGGCGTGCAGGAAGCTCATCATCAATAATTAAACAACGATTCATCTATTGATTTGTAGTTTTAGTACGACTAAAAAGCTATTTTTTTCTCGATACGTTTTAAATTCATGCACACTCGGATACAAAATTTCCAAGCGTCTTTTCACATTGTTCAGCCCTAATCCTCCATTCTGACTCGCCATCTCTTCAATCTCCTCTTCAATACTATTTTCTACCTTAACAACAAGTTCATTATCCTTTTTCTCAATATCTACACGTATCCACGACGCATTGATAGACTTGTTCACGCCATGTTTAAAACAATTTTCGATGATTGGCAACAACAACAAAGGCGGAATTTGTATGCCCTCGATGGCATTGTACACATTGAAGGAAACATCAAGTTTATCTCCAAACCTAATTTTTTGTAATGCAATATAATTCTGAATATATTCTAGTTCTTCTGTCAGGGTAACCTTTTCTTTTTTAGAATCATAAAGGCTATATTCTATAAAATTTGACAACTTCAATATTTGCTGAGCCGTTTCAGGACTCTTTTTAAAAGCCCCTGAATAGATATTATTCAGCATATTAAAGATAAAATGTGGCTGTACTTGCGATTTCAGCAATTCTAGTTCGGCCGCTGTTTTTTCTTGTTTAAGTTCAATCAAGGTTTGTCGCTGATGGTACCAGCTACGTATAAAGAAGAACGTTCCATACAAAAAAACAATCAAGTAAAGATTTACAAACTCTATGATTATTTTTGGAAAGAAAATCAAAGGCTTTAATGTCCCTTGGGGATAATACATCTGGTACAAATAATGATAATTGATGTATCTTTTGAGCATCACAAACACTACGGCTACTACGATTTGCCCCAACCAAAAAGTTGTTTTTTTATCCGATAAATAGAAGTTACTAAACAGATAATGAACAGATAAGCAGGACACCACAAAGGCAATGGGTACGGAAGTACAAGCTTTGATAAAATAGACATAATATTGGTCAGTGGCTGCACCCATTCCCAGCCACTCGTATAAAAAATAGAGTGTCCAAAAAATAAGGTTAAATCGGATTGTATTAAATCGCTCGTTCATCAATCATTACCAATTATAGGTATGTAAAAGTATAGAAAGTATAAGAATAATGATAAATAATTCATTAATAATAGTAGCGTTTAGAAAGCCTTTAGGACAGGCAAAATCAACAAAACCCTTCTTTATAGAACAGGCTTGCCGTAAAACAGCAAACCTTTCTTCTTTTCAATCAAAAACACAATTTTACATGTGTTTTCAATTGATTATATTGATGAAGGCTTTAACACCTTTCTTATCTTTTCTATTAACCTAATCTCTGCCACGCGTATTGCTTTGGTTCAAAGAGAAGGAGTATTCAATTCTTTTACGTAAAAGTAGAGAATGCCAAAGCATAATGAAGAAAAACAAACTTAATTTAGACCAACAGCTTTTATACACGACAAACAACCTCTATGATAACTTGATGTTGACTACAAATACTTTTAAGAAGCTTATCATGAATTGGGTTTATTGATGCCTAAGCTAATGCTAGTTCTTCTATTACATCAACTGCTTTTCCATAAGGCTTCATTCAACACTGACTTTAGAGTGCTATCATCAATAGTTACTGAACTGATAAAAAACCAACGTTTTACTCCTATTTCTATCATGTCTTGTACAATATTTTTTGCCAACAACTCATCCATAAACAATACACTTAGCACTTCAAGATATTTCAAAGTGCATAAAAATTCCCATTGCTAAGTGAGAGACTTGAGTCCCTTACTTGGCAATGGGAATAAAATAGAAAAACTACTTATATCAATCGTAAATCAATTATTTCTTATCAATCCGATATAGCCTTCCTTGGTCGGTAATAGCATATAAAGCTCCGTCTGTTCCCTGTGTTATATCTCTAAAACGTTGTGATTCGCTAGCTAATAGTCGCTCTTCGCCCACTACTTTATTGTTTTCAATGACTAGCCTTACAATGTGCATTCCGCTTAATGCACCTACAAAAAGGTTGTTTTTCCATTCAGGAATGCGGTCGCTACTATAGAAAGTAATACCACTAGGCGAAACAACAGGATCCCAATAATAAATGGGTTGTTCAAGTCCTGATTGTTGTTGAATACCACTCCCTACTTTTTCTCCGCTATATTCAATGCCATAAGTGATAGTTGGCCAACCATAATTAGCACCAGCCCGAACTCGATTGATTTCGTCGCCACCTCGAGGCCCATGCTCACTTTCCCACAACTCTCCCGTAACGGGATGAATAGCCAAACCCTGTGGATTACGAAAACCATAAGCATATAATTCAGTTCTAGCACCTACTTGACCTACAAAGGGATTTCCTGATGGCTCTGTACCATCTTTCGTAATTCTAATAATCTTGCCCAGCCCTGAATTTAAGGCCTGTGCTTGTGGACGAGTTACTAAATCCGAACGCTCGCCTGTGCTAACCAATAAATTACCCGCCTGATCAAAGACGATTCTACCACCATAATGCAATGTACCATTATAGGCAGGGGTAGCTCGATAAATAACCGTTGGCGATTCTATGGTTTTTTCATTGGCAGATAATTTCCCTTTACCCACCGCCGTCAGGTTGCCATCAGGATTGGGTTGCGAAAACACCCAATACACCATTCTATTGGTAGCAAAGTTGGGGTCAATACGAACGCCTAATAAACCACCCTGTCCGCTGGCATTTACCGTCGGAATACCTGTGATAGTCTGGCTCACTTGCCCATCTGTAGTAACGATACGCATAGTGCCAGCCTTTTCTGTTATTAATAATCTTCCGTCGGGCAAGCTAGTTATTCCCCACGGACTCTGGAGTGATGTGGTTAGTATCTTACTTTCGTAGCTCGTAGTTGTCTTTACTCCTTTTATTCTGGTCTGTCCTGCAAAAGCAGGCTTATAATTTGAATTGGCAGCATTAGTCTCCACAGGGGGTAAACTATCCGTTTTTATTCCTGTCTCTTGCTTTGCATTTAAATCACACTTACATGACCCAAAGGCAATACCAGCCGCTATCATTAATGTTAAGATGGAGTTTTTCATGTCTTTTAAATTTTTTGAAGAGTTTTAGTATGTGGAGTAACAAATGATAAAATACACTAAGTAATTGATAATTAAGCATTATGATGATTAAAAAATAATTAATCATTGCTTAGATACAGTTTTCATTAAACCTACTTAAGTTTGTCAAAGTTTACGTCTCTTGGTTTTATACGTTACTTTATACTAAAAAATTATACCATACAATCTAACAAGGTTTTATACTCAGAGTTATTTCTAAGAATTCCCATTTCATTTTCATTTCTATCGGCTGTAGCTTACCGTTTTGGTTTGTGGGGAGCTATATGCCAATTGGGGCAACTGGCAAAACTTCGTCGATTATTCCAATAGCATTAATTCGTTAGTAGCTACTCCGTTAGGAAATATATTTGCAGTAATAGCTACTGTCCTTGAAATTATTATTCCTATCTTTTTATTAATTGGATACACGACCAAATTAGCGTCACTAGCTGCTGTAACGCTATTAGTATCATTTGGTTTGATGATGTCGATTAGTTTTGGCATAAAACCATCCTTAGATTATTTTGTATGGACGTCGGCAGGAGCGATTTTGTTATTAAGTCAGTGTGATAATTATTCGTTTAGTGTTGATAATGTGATGGAGAGCAGAGGATAGCTTTTACATTTATTGTTAGATTGGGTATCCTCGAAATAAAAATTAACTTCAGGCAGGGCTTCCAATTAATTAGCCATTAGCACAAAATTAATAAGTGGTACTATGAGTCATTTTGACGATGAGGACGTATGCCATACGTCCATACTGTGTTACTACAACAGATTAGACATTATTCTATGAAATAATAGAGCCTTCGTTTAAAGGCTATTGAAAACACTTTCTCTATCACAGGCAATTGCGAAGATATCCAATATTAAGCTTAAAATTCTAATTGAAGGTGACCTGTCACATGCTTTTGTTCTTTATTTCTTAATGAAACATTCGTCATTATAGAATACTCCTGTTGTTTTACAGAAAGACGAAACCAATCACGAGCAGGGATAAACTGATTTGAGTGAAATTCTAATCGAATAAAAAGGTCTTCTGAAGGCTCTCTATTGCCAGAAAGTAATTGACTAAGTTTGGTTTTATGAATATCAAGCTCAGAAGCTACTTCATTCTTTTTTTTATGCTGAATCTCAATATATAATTTAAGGAAATAAGCAAAGTTTTTTGTAGGGTCAAATACATCTTGCTTAATATAATCTTCTATGAGGATTTTCAATTGAAGTAGTTGTCCATATAGTTTTTCTTTCTCAGATAACCCTGCTATTCTTCCTTGACGAATGATTGCTAATTGTTTATTAGCTTTTAGTTTCTGCTCATTAGTCATTTGGGCTGGCAACATAAAGCCTTCTACTATTTCTTCGGGAGCTATTGTGTCAAAGTTCATAATCTATATATGTTTGTATGAGAGTATAGAGAGATTTGCCTTCTAGATATAGTTGTTGTCCTCCATTCAGCATACCATACTTATCTTGATAATATTTTACTAATTTAGTTTTTGGCTTTAAGGATATACAAGCCAGATAACCATACTGTTTTACTGCTAGTCTACATGCCCAGCTAATTAAACAACCAGCAATCCGATCATACTGTTTGTTAGAGCCAACGTTATTACTTCGACTAGTAATTAAGTTGATTTCTATGCGATATTCTATTGGATAATACGTTAGAGACATTACACCTAATATTTCTTTACTATCCACTATTCGTAATTTCCAAAGGTCAGTGTCCGCAAAGTCTTTCCAGTTAAATAGAAAGTCCTTTTTAGTTAACTTTTTTATATCACCAGCTAATATAGGCTCAATAATGGCTTCAACTGGCATTGGTGGTTCTACCCTCCTATTAAGCAAATACATCAATATTTTATTTTATATAAATTTACAAAAAAAGTAAATTATTTAAAAATTTGTAAACAAATATCTAAGCATAAAATGTTCTGTTAGTAGAAAGCAATCCCTGTCACAAGTAGGGACGGAATTGCATTCGTCCGAAGCGTCCGAAAATACCATCCCTAATGAAATAAATTCACCGTCAGTAAAAAAACAAAGTAAAATGTGTAAGTTCGTAACATCTAGGACTAATCGTTTAAAAGTTTGGAAACACAATTATTGATTGACTATTTTTTAACTTATCTTCCTTTTACTGAAGAAGAACAACAGCTAATAGTATCAAAAACTATCATACGTAACATCAAGCGTAGACAGATGATTTTGCAAGAAGGCTTCGTCTGCAAACATTATACCTTTGTGGTAAAAGGCTGTTTCAAAATGTATGGAATAGATAACAAAGGCACCGAACACAATATTCAATTTGCGGCTGAAAACGACTGGATTACTGACATTGGTAGCTTTCATTCTAGCAAACCAAGCAAGTTATTTCTTGAAGCCATCGAGCCTTCAGTAATAATACAAATCGAGAAAAGCGATTTATACTTTTTATACCTTTCTATTCCTAAGCTCGATAGGATCTTTAAGGTAATTATCGAAAACAAGTATGTTGAATTACAAAATCATGTATTGCAAAATATTAGTTCAACCGCTCAGGAACGTTATTTAACCTTTTTGGAGCAATACCCTACCCTAGCCTTACGTTTACCGAACACGCAAATCGCTTCTTATCTGGGCATTACACCCGAATTCCTCAGTAAAATCCGTAAAGATTTAGCCACAAAATAGCCCCTACCCTTAAACTATCTTAAGGCTATTTCTTACGATAGTTTATAGGCTGGCGTAGCCCATTCCCTGCAACTTTGTACTGTTATTCAACTAAAGCAAATTAGAGCAATGGAAAATACAACAAAACCCAAAGTAGCAATTATCGGACTTGGTAATATTGGCCAAGTAGTAGCCCAAAACCTTGTGGCGGGAAATCGCCCTGTAATATTAGCCACTAAAGACATCACGAAGGCTGAAAACCTTGCAGAACAATTAGGCAGTTTAGCACAAGCCATGGAAATCGACAAGGCTATCCAAGAAGCCGACATCATTATTATGGCGGTTTGGTTTAGCACCATCAAAGAATTGTTCAGTCAGCATGAAGGAATATTGGCGGGAAAAATCATCGTTGACCCATCTAACCCGATTGCTCCCAACGACAAAGGAGGCTTTGATAAAATCATTGGCGAAAACGAGTCGGCAGGACAAATCAATGGCTCTGCTTTGCCCAAAGGAGCAATTTTGGCTAAAGCATTAGGTACATTAGGTGCAGCTTCGCTATCCAATGCAGCCCATCAGCAACCTGCTTCGGTATTGTTTTATGCTACGGATGATAACAGTATCAATGCGACGATTGAGCAACTGATTCTTGATAATGGCTTTGTGCCTTTGCGTGTGGGCGGTTTAGACCAGTCTATCCGAATAGAAGTTTTTGGTGATTTACACGAATTTGGTGCATTGGGCAAGCCTGTTACTTTGGCTGAAGCCACTGAAAAATTATAAAGTATTCCAAACACTTGAAAATTATCAATAAGTAGCAAATAAAAATCAAAATAAAGTTATATTTGATATTGAAAACGATGAGATACCAAGAAAAACTGGGTATCTCATCGTTTTTTATAAACTGAATCTCAGCCAATGAAAATATTCCAATTTTTCTTACTCATCAGTATTTTTATTCTTCCAAAAGGACTTTATGCACAAAAAGTTAAACTAACTCCAAACAATCTTTTGGCCAACAAAGTATATATGTCTCTGGAAAAATTTCAGGGTAAAGATGTTGTCAAGGTTATCAAAGATTCCACCATCATGGCAGCTGATGAAGCTACTTTTGTGCGAATCAAAGATGTTGATTTTAAAGATGGCATCATTGAAGTAAAGGTATTGAGCCGATTAGAGAAGAAAGCTACTCCTACCGCTCGTGGATTCATCGGCGTAGCATTCAGAGCCAATGAAGACAACTCAAAATTTGAATGTATCTATATACGTCCTACCAATGGCAGAACCGACGACCAAGTACGCCGTAATCACTCTATCCAATACTTTTCCTTTCCCGACTTCAAGTTTTCACGACTCAGAAAAGAGAGTCCCGAAATGTATGAATCCTATGCAGATATGGGCTTGAATGAATGGATAACGCTCAAGATTATAGTGAAAGGCAAGCAAGCAAAGCTGTTTTTAAACGATAACAAACAACCCTCGTTGATAGTAAACGACTTAAAACTTGGTGAAAATATCAGTGGTGCCTTAGGCCTATTTGTAGATGTTGGCACAGAAGGTTATTTCACTGATTTGAAAGTTATTAAACAGTAATTATCAAAGATTTTACTTTTCGATATGTTCAAAAGGACAAAAATATAACCTCAATGAAACCCAAGATTCTATACTCATTACTTATCATATCCATTCTTTCTGCATGCAGACCTGATTCGGTCATAACAGAGGAAATACCTGTTTCGATTATCACAGAAGAGATATCTTTACCCGTCAAAGACGACATTGAACTACCTCCTGTAGCTTTCGCACCTGATATTGAGCCACTTCGGGAAAAGGGTGATACCTCAGCAATTAGAATGGTCGCACTTGGTGGCTCGTTTCCATCTGGTAGCCGAAATGGAGGATTGTACAGAGAAGGGCAAATGACATCTATCCCACAACTGATTGCATATCAGATGCAGCTTCGGTCATTTATCTCTCCCTTATTTGAAAAAGAACAAGGCAATGGAAGCGGTTATCTAATCTATGACCGAAAAGCTAGTCTGCCATCTTGGAAAAAAGTAACCAACCAAACCGCCATTGTTTCTCAGACGCCACTCAGATTAACGCCCTTCAAGGGAACCTATGTAGATAATATATCTTGGCCAGAAGGTCCTGGAACCAATTCGGATTCATTAAACAGCTATTTTTATTATCCTAAAGGCAAAGAACAGTATTTCAGTTATCTATTTCGGTTTTATTCTGATAAAGGAACAGACGAAACTCCATTCCACTATTTCGCCTACAAAATCCCCAAAAAAACACACCTTTTACTTCACTTTGAAGACCTAGATTCATGGATAGGTTGGGCATGTTATACTCAAAATTTTAACATTCAGAATAGGTTACATGAAGGATACTTTTACCCCAAAAGCCAATTTATTCGAGACTACAAAAAAGTTGGGCTAAAAATGGTGTTATACAATATGCCTGATTTTCTTGATTTCCCATACTTTCATTTATATCGAGCAAGTCAATTGATGCTTAAAAACAATACAACTGGGCAAGCATTGAGCGACAGTGCGCTATTAATTCCTACCGATGGCATAAAAAAGGCATTTGTAAGTAATAAAAAAAGCGTTTTATTGGATGAAGATGTAATTTCTGCCGATGAAGCCAAGCAATTCCGTATCATCATCAAAGATGTATTAAACACCAATACAACCGAATATTTCGCCAAACAGTATAACCTACCTATGGTTGATATGTACAGTCTTTATAAAACGATTTTAGCAGGCAAATACTATACTGAGGACGGTTTGTTTATTGACCCTTCATTTCCCAATGGCAATTTTTTTTCGGAAGATGGAATACACCCCACCGCTATTGGTAGTGCAGTAATCGCCAACGAAACGATTAAAAAAATCAATGAGAGATATCATACTAAAATACCACTTATTAACATATCTCAAATGGCTAAACATTTATGATTTTATCACTATTTCAGGTAGGGACGAATTGCATTCGTCCTAAGCGTCCGAAAGCATAATTATATCAATTTTACCCAAATAATACGCCCTCCTACTCTCTAAATCTCCCTAATCCTTCCTCAATTCTGGTAAAATGCCCAAACTATTGTACTTTTACAATGTATTCAGGTATTTTGAATGCTTCACACATTTTTAAACAATTTTGTTATGTGGATAGAAGAAGATAATAAATTGAAAAGAAGTTTTCTTTTCGATGACTTTTCAGCAGCTTTTGCCTTTATGACTAGGGTGGCGTTATTGGCTGAAAAACAAAATCATCACCCTTTTTGGACGAATGTTTATAATAAAGTAAGTATTGAATTGAATACGCACGATAAAGGAGATATTGTGACTGAAAAAGACTATAAGTTAGCGAAGGCGATTGATTCGCTAGTCTGAAATAAAAGTTAAGTCCTAATCTTTTCTATTAGCAGGTGACTTAAGTCACCTGCTAATAGAAAAGATTTTTCACTCGTGGTCTGTAGCACACAAAAAACGGATGAGAATGGTTAACAAAATAAAAAATAAATAACACTTCAATCTTTAGCGAGGGACTTAAGT